>NZ_QTLZ01000010.1:460-168559 GCF_003635425.1 Parabacteroides sp. AF27-14 | reverse complement strand
ATGAACGGGCAGCATAACAAAAAAGAAGGTATCCTTTTCAGACACCTTCTTTTTCTGTTGGTGCCAATAGGGGTTTTTTATTGTTTCATGTCTTATTCATATATGTCGTTCGATTATTTTATCAAAATAAAAAGTATATGAAAAGAGTTGTATTATTTGCGATGGTGTTAATGTTGGGTGTAATATCGGTACAAGCCCAGTGGTCGGTAGTTCCGGAAGCGGGTATGACAGTGATGAAGGCGGGTCCAATGGTTGATTGGAAACCGAGTTGGAAGATTGGGGTAGGAGTGGAATATCAGTTGAAGCCGGAATTTCTCTCTCTGAAGTCAGGTTTGTATTATACGCAAAGGGGATATAGTAATGACAAATTTCCCGGATATGGATATGGGTGTTATTGGTGGGCAGTGCCGGGACCTACTTATGATCCGTATGGATATGCGTATGATTACTCAAATAAGGTGACACGAAATTTCTTGCAATTACCGATTATGGCTAATTTCTCATTCAAATTAGCTGAGGATATTCGTTTGAATGTTGGAGTAGGCCCTTATATAGCCGTAAGCGTATTGGATAAAGGAATGTTCGGGGGATGGTCTGTCGCTTCGGAAGAATCCGCTAAGTTTTATACCCATGATCCCTGTGAAGGGCTTCGTGCTTTTGATTGGGGGATAAGTGCCACTGTAGGTGTGGAAATAAAACAATGCTTTATCAATTTTGGCTATGATGTATCGTTAGGTAAAGAGTATAAGGGAGGATCGATCGAGGCGAATTACCATACTTTGGCTCTTACCGCAGGATATAAGTTTAAATTGGGTAAATAGAAACCCAAGTTCTATCGCAAGTCTTCTTGCTGATCGTTTAAATATAGATTTTATCTATATATGTATAGGAATTATCTGTTTGACAGTTGTTTATATTTGCCATATCTTTGCAATATAAGAAAAACGAAAAGTATAACAATTAAAAAATAGTAGTATGAAAACATTAGATTATCTTCATTTAGACGCGTCAGCGGTAAGTAACGTAGTAGCAAGCTTGAAACAATTATTGGCGGATTACCAAGTATTCTATACGAACCTTCGTGGTTTCCACTGGAATATTAAGGGACACGGTTTCTTCGTTCTTCATGGTAAATTCGAGGATATGTACAACAACGCTGCCGAGAAGGTTGACGAGTTGGCGGAACGTATCCTGATGTTGGGAGGCGAGCCGGAGAACAAGTTCAGCGAGTATTTGAAAGTAGCCCGTGTAAAAGAGGTATCAGGCGTATCTTGTGGTGACGAGGCGTTAAAGAATATTCTTGATACATACGGTCATCTGATCGGTGAGGAGCGTAAACTTCTTTCCTTGGCATCTGAGGCAGGCGATGAGGCTACGGTCGCTTTGATGAGCGATTATCTGAAAGAACAGGAGAAGTTGGTTTGGATGTTAGTAGCCTACTCAACTTGCGATTGCAAGAAATAAAAATAGTAGATTCATTGCGTTTAAAGAAGGCCGGAAGAGATTCCGGCTTTTTTGTTCTATGATATTTATGCTCTGCAACATACTTAACACCTTTTTACATATTTCGTATCTTGTTTAAATTCATCACTGCTATATTTGATTCAAATCTGAAACGCAATTTCAAATATGGAAAACACGCTACCAAATATGGAAAAAGTGGATGAGAACTATAAAGTGCCTAATTTAGAGAAGGGCATTGCGGTTCTTGAGTACCTTTCCTTGCGGTCGGCGGGGGAAACATTGCAAGATATTAAGTCGGCGCTCGATATATCGCAGACCACGGCTTACCGTATTTTGAATACATTGGTGCGGCTGGAATATCTTAATTTTAGTGAAGACACGAAACGCTATAAACTTTCCCGAAAATTATTGACTCTTGGTTTCAGATCCTTGAATGAACACAATCTTTTAGAGACCGTCTTGCCACATTTGCGTGATTTACGTGATCAAGTGAAAGAGACCGCTTGCTTTGGTGTCTTGGGAGATGAGAAAGGGATTTTTATCGAACAAGCGCAAGGACATCATACGTTCCGCTTCGTCCTGTCGCCGGGAAAGCCGTTTGAGTTGCATTGTTCGGCTCCGGGAAAGGCGATTATGGCTTATTTGCCGAAGACGGTGCGAGATCGTTACCTGTCCTACATGACGTTTACACGGTATAATACCCGGACGATCACTTCTCGTGAGGCCTATCTGGAGGAATTGGAGAAGGTTGGTAAGCTGGGATATGCCATGGATAATGAGGAGGAGCTGAGCGGCGTGATCTGTGTAGGCGCCCCGATCTTTAATTATACGGGATATCCTTGTGGAGCGATTTGGATCTCCGGCCCGAAAGACCGCTTATCGAAAGAGGTGGTGAAAAATACGGTGAAGGCGATCAAGGAGGTTGCCGGGGTAATCTCGAACGAACTAGGATTTAGAAAATAAGGAATACAAAATATACCATGAACACACGAAAATACTTGATAAAAAACTCATTGGTGGCTTGTCTTGTCGGCTGTTGCGTTTCTCTCGCTTCAGCCGGCAACCCACCTTTCTTTACTACGGATGCCGTATTGAACGCAAAGGGGGAGCTATTAATGACACAGAAAGGAACGAGACATCTGGATATCTTTTCAGCGGACGGTAAGAGCTTGCTTCATTCGTTTCCGTTTGATGAGATCCCGACCGGATTGCTTCCGGATGGGGATAAGGTGTATGTGACGACCTTCGAGAACACCGGCCGCCTACAAGTTCTTTCCTTGGAATCGGGTAGGGTGGAAGCGGCCATACCGACGGGATCGGGAGCCTGCCATCCGATGTTCGGGCCGGATAAGAAACATATATATGTATGTAATCAGTTCGATAATTCGGTGGTCGAGGTAGATCCGGTGATGCGTAAGGTAGTCCGGAGCGTGAAAGTGTTGCGTGAGCCTAAATCGGCGGTATTCAGCAAGGATGGCAAGTATATGTTTGTTACGAATTTCCTGCCCGCACAACGGGCGGACGTGGATGTGGTGGCCGCTTGCGTATCGGTAATCGAGATGGATGGGTTTACGAAAGTGAAAGATATCCAATTGGCGAATGGTAGCAATGCCTTACGAGGGATGTGCATCACGCCGGACGGGAAATATATATACGTGTCTCATAACTTGGGACGATTCACGGTGCCTACTTCCCAGCTTCAACAAGGTTGGATGAACACGAGTGCTTTCAGCGTGATCGATGTGGCGAAGCAGAAATTCGTTGGGGCGGTATTGGTGGACGAGCCGGATCGTGGCGCTGCCGGTATCTGGAGTATCGCTTGCGATGACAAGCATATCTTTATCACGCATAGCGGTACGCATGAGGTAAGCGTGATCGATCATCCGGCGATGTTGGCGAAGTTTGAGTCTTATAAGGATAAGAGCCGTCTGGATTACGACTTGAATTTCTTGTATGGACTTCGTGAGCGAGTTCCCTTACAAGGAAACGGTCCCCGAAATTTTATATTTTCGGGAGATAAGTTGATAATCCCTACTTATTTCGCCGATATCTTGAATACCGTCGATATAAATACATTGGAGGTAACGGCTACCGACATGAATCCGGGCCGTACGGAAACGCCGGAGAACAAGGGCGAGAAATATTTTAACGATGCGAATCATTGTTATCAAGGCTGGCAGAGTTGTAATGGTTGCCATCCGGGGGATGCCCGTACGGACGGGATGAACTGGGACTTGATGAATGATGGAGTTGGTAACTCGAAGAATTGTAAGAGCATGTTGTATTCGCATGTGACTCCCCCAAGCATGATCTCGGGTGTTCGTGAGAGTGCGGAATATGCGGTACGTGCCGGTTTTAAGTTCATCCAGTTTTTTGAGCCAGAAGAGGAAATGGCGAAATGTGTGGACGCTTATATGAAATCCTTGCGTCCGGTGCCTAGTCCGTATTTAGTAAATGGGGAATTATCGGATAAGGCGAAAGAGGGAAGAAAGGTGTTTGAGAAACTGAAATGTGGCGAGTGTCATAGCGGTCCTTATTATACGGATATGAAGATGCACCGTATCGGCGAGGATATCGAATTTGAGAAAGGGTGGGACACTCCTACTTTGATTGAGGTTTGGCGTACGGCTCCTTATCTGTTTGATGGGCGTGCGGCTACCATGGAAGAGGTGTTCGAGGTCCATAAGCATGGTATCGATAAAAAGGTCTCCAAGAAAGATGTCGAGGCATTAACGGAATATGTAAACTCCCTGTAAAATAAAAGGATATGAATTATTGTGAGAAAATACATTATACGATATTAAACACTGAGCCGGCTGAGTTCGCGGTTATGGTGGACGATCTATTGTCTCAATTACCTCAAAACGAGGTGATCATGAGACTGGCCTTTTTCGGTACTCCGGGTACGAATGAGGAATACGTGGCACGCCGGGTTTTGCTGCGGGAGAAAATCCGTCGGTATTATGGGGATTGCGAACCGGCTTTGAGCTATGTCTCCCAACCGCCGCTGAACGCTCCTTTGCTGATGGAGGTACATAGCTATGTGCCCGATGCGCAGGATCGGATTACTTTCCGTCATTATCAAGGTGTTCCTTATGTCTTGTTGGAGAATGCCTCGGGACGTTTCCTTTTTGCCGGCGGTTTTCAAGGGGATGTACTCCATTTTGGTATAGAGCCTCAGTCGGTGGAAGCTTTCCGGTTATTGGGGGATGTGCTTCGTCGGGAGGGTTTTCCGTTGAATAGCATTATCCGTCAGTGGAATTATATCGAGCGTATAACAGCTTTCGACGGTCAGGATCAGCATTATCAAGCGTTTAATAACGCCCGGTCTGATTTTTATAGTAAAACGGAATGGACGAATGGTTATCCTGCCGCTACGGGTATCGGGGCGAATCTGGGAGGTATCTTGATTGATGTGGATGCTGTCGTATTTACTACGCCGGACGCTTTCGCTACGCCGATCGATAATAAGTTGCAGGTGGCTGCCCATGCGTATTCGGAACAAGTACTGGAAGTTGCCCGACAAAAGAAGACGACCCCTAAGTTCGAGCGTGCCAAGAGTATGTCTTTTCAGGATCGTAAATTGATTTATATCTCCGGTACAGCCGCTATCCGTGGTGAGGAGAGCTTGAAGGGAGTAGGTCTGGAACGTCAGCTACGGATCACGATGGAAAATATAGCGGAACTGATCGCTGACGCTAAATTGGTTAAGTTACGAGTCTACTTGAAGAATAAATCCGACTACGAGGAGGCTGAGCGTTTGATGAATACCTACGGATTAAATATCCCGATCTCTTATATGTGGGCCGACGTTTGCCGGGATGAGTTATTGATCGAGATCGAGGGAATAGCGATACGTTGAAACAGATAGTACTAACAAATATACACAGAAACAAATGAGAAAAGGTTTGAACATGAAAATGGCGGCTATGGGATTGGCGTTGGCATCTATGGTCGCATGTACGGGAAAGACAACAACAGACGCTACTTGTTGCGCCGCTAACGGGGAGGGCAATTGTCCGGAAGGAACTTGCCGCAAAGAATGCACGAACGCATGTAATACTAACAATCAAAAAAATAAAACAATGGCTTATTCAAAGAAGTACACGAACGCCGATTTTTATAAAGACGGCAAGTTCCAACAAGATGTCGCTATGGAAGCGATGAAAGATATGTTTGCTTTTTACGATGTTCCTTTCACGGAGTTGATGGCGAAAGATATGTGGGTGACAGACTTTGGTTTGGGTGATTTCGAGAATGTAGGTATGGGGGGTATTTTCTGGATCAACGATCCGGAGTATAAGTATTTCGCTCACGCTATCTATTTGTTGCCGGGCCAGATGATTCCGGAACATGCTCACGTAAAGACTGACTTCCCGGCTAAACATGAGTCTTGGATGGTAGAGAAGGGTTGGGTATACAACTTCTCTGAGGTAGGAGACGAGACTCCGAACGCACCGGCTATCCCCGCCGGACACGGACCGATCAAGAGCAAGAATTTCGTGGTTCAGAAGGTCGGCGACGTATTACGTCTGAAGAAATTGGAGACATTCCACTTTATGATGGCAGGTCCGGAAGGCGCTATCGTAGATGAGTGGGCATGCTATCACGACAACGCTGGCTTACGTTTCACGAACCAGAAGGCCGCTTTATAAAAACCTCTAGGGTTATGCTTCGTAATTCTAAGGGTTGCCGATCGTGATCCTTAGGGTTTCAATAAACAACCTTCTAAATTTAAATTTAATACATGAATAAATACTATATAATGGTATCACTCTTGTTGTCGACCTCTCTTCTTGTTTCGGCAGGTCCGAAGCAAAAGAAGGTGGATAACTGGATTGACGCCTCAGTAAAACAAAAGTCTGAGCTTCGTGCCTCTTTGGTGAAGGCGAACATGCCGATCATGTCGGCTTGGATCAAGGCGAAGCAGAAGGCTGTCCCGATGTCCGCCGATTTGACGGGGCTGGATCAGTTGGTGCTTGTTACGGCCGCCGGACCGGATGGTACGGATTGGGATTGGGGTACATGGGCGAACGCCCGTTTAATCAAGGCGGACGGTAGTTCGGTTTGGTTGGATGAGTTAGATCCTGATTATTGGGTTTCTGGCTCGGGCAGTATCCGCAAGAATACGGATTTATACGGGAATCCTTTGTTGATCGGCGGTAAGAAATACGATCATAGTGTATTATGCCATGCCAATGGCGTGATGGTGTACAATATCAATAAGGAATATGTACGCTTCGAGGCTGAGGTGGGTTTGGCCGATCAGTCGACGGTAGGTAGTGTATTCTTCCGTATCATGAATGTTTTCCCGAAGGAGGAGGCCGCACGTTTGCTAGCCGCTTATCCGAAGGAATTGGGGGCCTTAAACGCTAATATCGATGGGTTGGAGAACTGGTTGACCGCCAGTGACGCTTCCGCCGAGCGTGATATTGTCTTGAATCTGGCTTCTCGTCTGAAAGACGCTGCGTATGTAAAGAACGCTGTTAAGCAGATCGAGACGGAAAAAGATATTGATACTCAGATCCGTGAGTATTTGAAACTTTATGAGAAAACTCAACGTATCTGTAATTTGCAGAGCGACTTGAGTTGGTTGAATATGGAGGCGATTCGTTTGGCTTTCAACGATATGAAAAAGTTGAAAGGCTTCGACGCCACTAAATATCAACCGGTTCTGGATGAGTTGGAACAGCAGGTAAAGAAAGGTTTCGATGGCATTTATAGTGGTGATGAGGCCGCTTTGGTTAATGCCGAGAAAGCGATCGCGAATAAACGTACGATCTTGCTGGCGAACCCGTTCTTGGATGGTGATAAAGTCTTGGCTGCCCGCTTTAAATTAGGTGTAAACGCTCATAAGGCAATGGCTCCGGATTTGGGTACGCAGGGTAATAACTGGAGTAACCAAGAGTCCGCCCGCCGTATGGGCTTCGACGCCGATATCGTGGAGTTGAGTAATTTACGTGGGGAGGATGTACAGGTACGGTCGATTTATAAACCGGAAAACGGTTCCTCTGTCGCTGACTTGCGGATGCATTGGGATGGTGATCGTGCTATGTTTACCCAGACGATGCCCGATAAGCGTTGGAACGTATTCGAGGTGAAATTGGATGGCTCGGGCTTTAAGCAATTAATACATAACGAGGAGCCGGATCTGGAGTTTTATGATGGAACCTACTTACCGGACGGACGTATCATCGCCAACTCGAATATCGGTTATCAAGGCGTGCCTTGTGTAAGCGGTGATGACCCTGTCGGTAATATGGTACTTTATACGCCGGACACGAAGAACTTGCGCCGTCTGACTTTCGATCAAGACGCAAACTGGAACCCGGTAGTGATGAATAACGGTCGTGTGATGTACACTCGTTGGGAGTACACGGACTTGACGCACTATTATTCCCGTATCGTGATGAACATGAATCCGGATGGTACGGAGCAGAAAGCGCTGTATGGTAGCGGATCGATGTTCCCGAACAGTACGTTCGATATTCAGCCGTTGCCGGGCCACGGTTCCGCTTTCGTGGGAATTATCTCCGGTCACCATGGTATTGCCCGTTCCGGTCGTTTGATCGTGTTCGATCCGGCGAAAGCCCGTAAAGGCGCCGCTGGTATGGTACAGGAGATCCCGTATCGTAACCGGCCGATCGTGGAGGAGATTAAGGATGAGTTGGTAAATGGCGTATGGCCGCAGTTTATCAAACCGACTCCGCTGAATGATAAATATTTCTTGGTGGCCGCTAAATTAGATCCACAGGATTTATGGGGTATCTATTTGGTGGACGTATTCGATAACGTGACTTGTTTGCGTAAGGTAGAGGGTGAGGGCTATATCAGTCCGGTTGCCGTACGTAAGACACAGACTCCTCCGGCTATTCCGGACCGTGTGAAATTGAATGACAAAGAGGCTACGGTCTTTATTCAGGATATTTACGAGGGAGAGGGTTTGAGAGGCATTCCCCGGGGTACGGTTAAGTCTCTTCGTCTGCACGCTTATGAGTATGCTTACGTGAAGACTACCTCCGATCATAACTGGCATGGAATCCAGTCCGGTTGGGACATCAAGCGTATGTTGGGTACGGTTCCGGTAGAAGAGGATGGCTCCGCTATCTTCAAGATCCCGGCGAATACGCCGATCTCTATCCAGCCGTTAGACAAAGACGGAGTAGCTATCCAGTGGATGCGTAGCTGGTTGACCGGTCAGCCGGGCGAGGTGGTATCTTGTATCGGTTGCCATGAGGACCAGAACCAGATTCCTATCCCGAAACGTGTGATGGCTTCGCAGAAAGCCCCGCATGCGTTGACTCCGCCGGAAGGGGGGACCCGTTCGTTCACGTTTGATCTGGAGATCCAACCGATCTTGGATCGTGCCTGTATCGCTTGCCATAATGGTGAGGGTAAGGCTTTCGACTTGCGTGGGGGCAAGAAGGATAAATTAGGTTATGGCACTTCTTACTTGAATCTGCATCCGTATGTACACCGTCAAGGTGGCGAGGGTGATATGGTGGTTCTTCAACCGTATGAATATCATCCGAACACGAGTGAACTGGTTCGTATGTTGAAGAAAGGGCACTTTAACGTGCAACTGACGGATAAAGAGTGGAAAACCCTTTATAACTGGATTGATTACAACGCTCCGGATAAGGGTTATTTCAATGCGAATGTGCTTTCGAAGGATATCATCCCGTATCAAGGCTTCGACCAGATCAAGCGTCGTAAAGAGTTGACGGATAAGTATGCGAATGGCGCAGGCGTGGATTGGAAGAAAGAGATCTCCGATTATGCCGCTTACTTGAAGGGTAAAGGTGAGATCAAACCGGAGATGCCGGAGAAATTGGCTCCTGTCAAGGAAAAAGAGTTGAAGGTGAAAGGTTGGCCATTCGATGCGGACCGGATCAAGGCTATGTTGGCCGACGAGAAGGAAACCCGTAAGGAGATTGAGTTGGCTCCGGGTATCAAGATGACATTTGTTCGCATTCCGGCCGGACAATTCGTGATGGGTAGCTATCGTGGGCAATCCGATACTCGTCCGACGGCGAAAGTGAAGATTGACAAAGCTTTCTGGATGGGTGAGTTGGAGGTTACGAATCAGCAATTCAACGTGATTTTCCCGGATCACGACAGCCGTTTCGTGGATCAGCAATGGAAGGATCACGTGGTTCAAGGATATCCCGCTAATAAGCCAGAGCAACCGGTAATCCGTGTAAGTTACAATGACGCGATGGATTATTGTAAGAAGCTGAGTGAGAAAACAGGCTTGAACATCACGCTTCCGACCGAGGCGCAATGGGAATGGGCTTGTCGTGCCGGCAGCGATCAAGATTTCTGGTATGGCGATATGAATGCGGACTTCGGCAAAAAGGATAACCTAGCCGACGTAACCACGCTTCTGCTTGCCGTAAGCGGTATAGACCCGCAACCGATGCCTAAGACTTCTTATTGGTACAAGTACTATACTTACTTACCGAAAGAGGAAGGCGTGGATGATGGCAATTTGGTTCAGGTGGGTGGTAAGCAATATGAAGCGAATCCGTTCGGTTTGTATTGCATGCACGGTAACGTGGCGGAATGGACTCGTTCAGATTACTTGCCTTATCCTTACAACGAGAAATCGAAAGAGGTTTCCGAGTATAAGGTGGTTCGTGGCGGTTCTTATATCGAGCGACCGAAATTCTCGACGGCTTATACCCGTAAAGGATATTATCCGTACCAACGTGTATTCAACGTAGGCTTCCGGGTAATTATTGAGGATTAATAGACAAGGTCTATTTATAGATAGATAACATGGATGCGGCAAATTAATCGCCGATTCTTTCAAAAATGATTAATCTGCGTACATTTGTCGCATCAGTGTTATTAATAAATGAGCAAATGAAAACTCTAGAAAGATTTATCTCTTCTTCTGTGACGACTATCGTCCTACTATTGATCTACGCCTTTGGCTTGGCTATCGCTACTTTTATAGAGAAGTATCATGGTACTGCCGCCGCTAAAGCGATGATTTACTATTCTCCTGTATTTTTCTTACTCCAATTCTTATTGGTAGCCAATTTCGTGGCTATCGTTATCAAGCACCAGTTACTTAAGCGGCGTAGATGGGGATTGATGGTCACCCATGCCGCCTTTATTGTCATCCTTCTGGGTGCCCTTATTTCCCACCTTTTCGGCGAGGAAGGAATCCTTCACCTGCGTGAGGGAGAGGCTAGCGATCGTATCATGATCCGTACCTCGGACCAGACTCTCTATCATACGCTTCCTTTTAGCGTAGAACTCGTGAAATTTACCTTAACCCGCTATCCCGGCTCTGCCAGTCCCTCTGCTTATGAGAGTGAGTTGCTGGTACATGTAGATGGACAGACTCGCCATGCCCGGGTATATATGAATAATGTATTAGACGTGAAAGGCTATCGCTTCTTCCAAGCCTCCTATGACCCGGATGAGCAAGGAACGGTACTTTCCGTGAACCGAGATGTGGCCGGAAGGAATATTACGTATACCGGCTACGTGATTTTAGTGATCGGCTTTATACTTTGCTTGGTAGGTAAAAACTCCCGTTTCATGAAATTAAGCCGACAGTTGAAAGATTTAAGATCGGGCGCTCGTAAAACGACCCTGTTAGTAGCGATTCTTCTTTCCGTAGGGGGCTTGCGGGCGCAAGGTGCGGCCGCTCCCGAGATGAAGGAGGCCATACAGAAATATGCGATAAGTCCGGAACATGCCGCTAAGTTCGGTGCGTTGCCGATCCAATCGGTAAGCGGACGTATGTTGCCGATCAATACATTTTCTTCCGAGGTACTGCGAAAGTTGCATAAATCGGATCAGTTCGGTTCCTTGAACTCTGATCAGTTCTTGTTGAGTGTCTTGGCTATGCCGGATATGTGGGTCCGGGTGCCGTTTATCGCCTTGTCTAATAGTGAGCTGGCTAATTATTACGACCTTACGGATAAGGATTGCGCCTATATAGAGGTATTCGATAGTAACGGACGCTATAAATTGCAAGAGAAGCTGGAAGAGGCCTACAATAAAATGCCAGCGGAGCGTACCCGCTTCGATAAAGACTTGATCAAGCTGGATGAGCAGGTAAATATCTTCCATCAATTGATCAATTACCAGATGTTAAACCTTTTCCCGAAAGAGGACGACCCGGATCACAAATGGTATGCGCCGGGCGATGATTTATCGGCGTTTTCCGGAAAGGACTCCATGTTCGTTACCCACATTATGGGCTGGTATTTATCGGAGGTACAGGAAGGATTGAAGAGTGGTGATTGGGAGAAAGCGGACGAGGTAATCGGAATGATCCATACGTATCAGCAAGCCAAGAATAAGACGGTAGACATTCGCCCTGAGAAAATACAGGCCGAGATTAAATATAATCAAATGGATGTATTCCGGCAATGTAAGAAAGGGTACTTGATTTTGGGAGGCTTGTTGCTGGTCTTCGCTTTCGTGGCCTTATTCAAGAAGGAAAAATGGGTTACCTATATGACTTGGTTATTGAGTCTGGGCATTTTGGCCGTATTCGTTTTCCATATGTATGGGATGGGAATGCGGTGGTATATCGCAGGTTACGCCCCTTGGAGCAATTCGTACGAGACGATGATTTATGTGGCTTGGGCTACGGTGTTCGCCGGGTTGTTGTTCGTACGCAAGAGTACGCTTACGTTTGCGTTGGCTACTTTATTCGGGGGGATCATCTTGTTCGTGTCCGGCTTGAGTTGGATGGACCCGCAGATCAATCCGCTGGTTCCGGTCTTGAAATCCCCATGGTTGATGTTCCATGTGGCGGTTATCGTGGGAGCTTACGGTTTCTTCGGTATTAGCTGTCTGATCGGCTTGACGAATCTGGTGATGATGAGCGTAAGCGGGGAGAAGAACAGCGTGATGCTCAAAGAACGGGTACGAGAATTGAGTATCGTGAACGAGATGTCACTTTGGATCGGATTGGCCCTGATGACGATCGGTACTTTCTTGGGAGCGGTCTGGGCGAATGAGTCGTGGGGACGTTATTGGGGCTGGGACCCGAAGGAGACGTGGGCGTTGATTACGATGGTGATATATGCGATCGTGACGCATCTCCGCTTGATACCGAAATGCAATAACCTGTGGTTGTTTAATTTTACGTCTATCTTGGCCTTCTATTCGGTGTTGATGACCTTCTTCGGCGTGAATTATTTCTTGAGTGGCATGCACTCTTATGGCCAGAATGACAACGTGAACGGGATATTTATTTATCTTTATCTGTCGATCATCCTAGTATTGGGGGCTGGCTTTATATCCTATCGGAAGAGAACGAATTTTAATAATATAATTGTCTAACTATAAATTGAATAGATCATGAGAACATTTAATCACGTAGGAATTGTCACTACGGAAAGTAAAGAAGGGGCGGTTTATAACGAAGGCCTGAGTGTATGGTTGACGGATTACAGCAAGAGTCCGAACCGGATCGAGTTCTTGAAATTCGAGAAAGGCAGCTGCTTACCGGAGTTGGTACAGACCAATGGCCATATCGCTTATACGGTTCCTTGTTTGGAAAAAGAGTTGGAAGGTAAGAAGGTAATCTTCGGCCCGGCTGTTTGCGACGAGCACTTGACGATCGCTTTCATCGAGGAAGAAGGTATCGCTATCGAGATCATGGAACTAAAATAATTCGTAAATCAAAATTCATAAATCTAAAGGAGGATAATACCATGTCAGACATCAAGACAAAATTCATAAATGATCCTGAGAATATTACGGCTGAGTTATTGGAAGGTTATGCGTTAGCGTATCCGAATCAAGTAAAGTTGGCGGCTGAGAATATCGTCGTACGTGCTAACCCGAAAGGCAATGATAAGGTAGCGATCGTTACCTTAGGCGGTTCCGGTCATGAGCCTGCCTTGAGCGGTTTCGTAGGAGAGGGCATGTTGGATTGCTCCGTCGTGGGTGACGTATTCGCCGCTCCGGGTGCCCAACGTTTGTTTCAGGCACTGCAATTGATGGATCGTGAGGCCGGGATCTTGCTGGTCGTATTGAACCATTCCGGCGACGTGATGAGCGCTAATATGGCTTGCCAGTTGGCTGCTCGTAAGGGTATCAAGGTGAAGAAATTACTTACGCATGATGATATCAGCGCAGGTATCGGGGCGAATGTAGATGATCGCCGTGGCTTGGCCGGTTGTGTTCCTTTGTATAAGATATTAGGTGCCGCCGCCGAGGAAGGGAAGTCTTTAGACGAGTTGATTGAGATAGGTGAACGCTATAATAAGAACGTGGCTACCTTGGCTGTCGCTATGCGTTCTTGTACGCATCCCCAGAACGGAGGTACGATCACGAATCTTCCCGATGGAATCATGGAGATCGGTATGGGCCAGCATGGCGAAGGCGGTGGTGGACAGAAACCGTTGGTATCCGCCGATGATACGGCAGCGGAGATGGTAGACCTACTTTGCCAGCAGTTACAGCCAAAAGCCGGTGATAAGATGTTGTTGATCATTAACGGCGTAGGCGCTACTACCCATATGGAATTGAATATCATCTTCCGCAAGGCTTATAAGGAATTAGAGGCTCGTGGCTTGCAGGTGGTGGTAAGCCGTATCCAAGAGATCTTGACCGTACAGGAGCAAGCCGGATTCCAGATGATCATGGCGATCTTGGATGAGGATCATATCGATTATTTGAATAACAAACGTGCGGACGCACCTTATTGGACAATCCTAGGTAAATAAATAATATACATGAAACAACTTACTATCGAGGCCTTCAAGGCCATGTTAGACAATGCGCTGAAACAGATCAAGGCACGTGAGGAGGAATTTTCTAAATTGGATGCCGTAATCGGGGATGGAGATCATGGTACCGCTATCGTTGCCGCTATGACTGCCGTGAATAAAAGCGCTCAGTCTGGAACGGAGTTCAAGCAAATGCTTGGTGATATGGGTATGGACGTGATGATGGAAGTGAGCGGATCGACAAGTACCTTGCTCGGCGCTTTCTTCTTGGGCATGAGCGATCATGCAGAGGGAACCGAGTTGGATGCCGCAGGCGTGAAAGCTATGTTCGCCGGTGGCTTGGCGAATGTGCAACAACAAACCCAAGCGAAACGAGGCGACAAGACGATGATGGATGCCTTGATCCCGGCGGTGGAGGCTATGCAGGCTTGTACGTCGGATGATATCAAGGAAGTCTTGAATGCTGGCGCTAAAGCGGCGCTTGAGGGAGCGGAGGCTACGGTACCGATGAAAGCTAACTTTGGCCGTGCCCGTAACTATGGCGAGCGTTCGATTGGTTTCGCTGATAGCGGGGCTACTTCTTGGAGCTGTATGTTCGCTTCTTTTGCTGAGGCGCTATAAAATAATACACAGCGTGAGACGGGGCGTGCCCCGTCTCTATAAAATATAATAATATAACGAATAATAAATATGGCAGATTTAGATGATTTAAGAGAAGGTGCGGACTTCGGTTTAGGCATCAATTGTGAGAACCAGAGTTTCCATGTGAAGGGAGCCGAGAACTTACCTTGGGGTATGAAAGACCGTTTATCCCGTATCTTCAACCCGAAGACAGGCAAGGCGGTTATGCTTGCTTTTGACCATGGTTTCATCATGGGGCCGACTTCCGGTCTGGAGCGTATCGACTTGAATATCGTTCCTTTGATTGAATATGCGGATTGCTTGATGTGTACCCGTGGTATCCTGCAATCTACGATCCCTGCGAATACGACGAAACCGATTTGTCTTCGTTCGGACGCTGGAACGTCTATCCTTACGGATTTGAATGATAATGTATTGATCGATATAGAGGACGCTATCCGTATGAACGTCTCCGCCATGGCGGTTATGTTGGCTATCGGCGACGAGGCGCATGAGGCTAAGACTGTGGCTAACTTATATAAGGCGGTCGATAAGGCTAGCCGTTACAATATCCCGGTAATGGGTGTTACCGCCGTTGGTAAGCAAATGGCTCGAGACGCTCGTTATTTCGGTCTGGCTTCCCGTATCTGTGCGGAGAATGGCGCTAATATCGTGAAGACCTACTATTGTGAGGGCTTCGAGAAGGTAGCCGCCGCTTGCCCGGTTCCCGTGGTAATCGCCGGTGGTAAGAAATTACCGGAGAAGGAGGCGTTGGAATTATGTTATAATGCGATTAACGACGGTGCGGCCGGCGTGGATATGGGACGTAATGTATTCCAGAGTACTTCTCCTGTCGCCATGATCCAGGCGGTTCATGCGGTCGTGCATCAAGGTATCACGCCTGATCAGGGATATGAGTTGTTCCGTGACTTAGCGAAATAAAGAAGAATGAACCAATGTGTCGTTTCGCTAAATGTGTCAATATGCCAATGCGAATACAACACACATGATCTTTTTTTGCAGGGTGGATCCCATGTGTCCATCCTGCTATAATTGGCATATTATCTAATTAGTACATTATTATATACCATGAAAATCTATACTTTTATATTATCCGCATGCCTGCTACTCGTATGTTCCGCATGTCATGAGGCATCGCATCATCTTTTATTAGGCGGTTCCGGCTGGGACAAGATCGCCATCGTAAACAAGAACACGAAAGAAATTGAATGGGAGCATCCCTTGGAAAAAGGATGGGAATGTAATTCTGTAGCTGTTACTCCCGATCGGAATATCCTTTTTTCCTATTCGAAAGGGGCGAAGCTAATCACCCGGGATCATGAGGAGGTCTGGAATATCTCCGCTCCGGAAGGGTGTGAGATGCAGACAGCCCGTGTACTTTCCAACGGTAATTATTTATTGGCGTGGTGTGGAAACCCGGCTACGATCATGGAAGTGAACGCAAAAGGAGAGATCCTGTCGAAAACAGATTTCGATACCCGAATTGAGCAACCCCATGCACAATTCCGTCAAGTAAACAAGAATAAGCGGGGCAATTATCTAGTGCCCTTGTTCGCTACCTCCGAGATCCGGGAAATATCCCCGTCCGGTCAATTGCTGAAAAGCGTGAAAGTAGACGGTAACCCGTTTAGCGTGGCTGCGTTGGATAACTGTAATTATCTGGTCGCTTGCGGTGATGCCCATTGCTTCATAGAGCTGAATTTCGAGACCGGAGATATCGTTCGCAAGGTGAATGCGAACGATATCGAGGGAGCCCAGCTTTTCTTTGTTGCCCAGTTGCTCCCTAAACGGGACGGTGGTTTGTATATCTGTAACTGGCAAGGCCATGACGGAGAGGCTGCGAAAGGACATTACCCGCAGTTGATCGAGATAAACGGAGCCGGAAAGATGGTCTGGGATTTGAATGATAACGCTACCTTCGGGATGATCTCCTCTATTTGTCCGATCGATTAAAGATATATCCGGATTATTAATTATATTTGTACACCTAAATTCTAAATAAAGCATGGAAGAGAAAAACACGAATGCTACTAAACGTCGAAACCCTGTAACTTGGGTCCCTAGTGTCTATTTTGCTATGGGATTGCCTTTTGTAGTGCTGAACATGGTTACCGTACTCATGTTTAAGGGATTGGATATATCGGATGCCCAGATTGCGTTATGGACCTCGGTTATCATGTTACCTTGGACCTTAAAGCCTTTATGGAGCCCGTTTTTGGAAATGTATCGTACTAAGAAATTCTTTGTCGTATTGACCCAGTTGTTATCCGGTTGCTTATTCGGTTTAGTGGCCTTGGCGTTAAACTTGCCGAGTTTCTTTGCTCTATCTATCGCATTATTAGGTATTATAGCGCTTAGCGGGGCTACGCATGACGTGGCAACGGATGGCGTTTATATGAAAGAGCTCTCGCCGGAGGATCAAGCCAAATATATCGGTTGGCAAGGTGCGTTTTACAATTTGGCGAAGATCGTAGCCACGGGTGGTCTGGTTTATCTGGCGGGTTATATGATGCAATATTTTACCGGGATAGGATTGGAGAAAGAGGCCGTGATATACGCTTGGATGATCGTTATGCTGCTTTGCGGTACGATCATGATCCTGCTTGGTTTTTATCATATGAAGATGTTGCCTTCGGGTGGGAAAGCCGCTACCGGAGAACATTCGTTGAAGGAAAGTATGGCTGAGCTATGGCTGGTCTTCAAGGAGTTCTTCACGAAGAAGTATATCGTGTGGTATATCTGTTTCATCATATTGTATCGTTTTGCCGAGGGTTTCGTGATAAAGATCGTACCTTTGTTCTTGAAAGCTCCGGTAGCCGATCAAGGATTAGGACTAACGGAGCAAGAGATCGGTTTGTATTATGGTACGTTTGGAGCGGCGGCGTTCGTGCTGGGTTCTTTGCTCGGTGGATATTATATCTCGGCCAAGGGGTTGCGAAAGGTATTGTTTACGCTTTGTTGTTGCTTCAATATACCGTTTTTGGTATACACGTTCTTGGCGTGTTTCCAGCCTGATAATGGTCTCATTATCGCTTCCGCCATCGTATTCGAGTATTTTGGCTATGGATTCGGTTTCGTGGGCTTGATGCTGTTTATGATGCAACAGGTAGCTCCGGGCAAGCATCAGATGGCGCATTATGCGTTCGCCTCAGGTATCATGAACCTTGGCGTAATGCTTCCGGGAATGATGAGCGGTTTCGTGAGCGACTGGCTAGGTTATAAGTATTTCTTTATCGTGACCTTGCTGGCGATGATCCCTTCATTCTTGGTAGCCTATTTCGTACCGTTCACGTATGACGATAAAGGTAATAAGTTAGTACAGTAATATTTTAATAGGATTAGTTATGGATAATTTGAAAATCGTAGGCGCTCCGCTGCCTGATATGCCTTGGGAAGATCGTCCCGAGGGTAGCAAAGAAGTATTGTGGAGATATTCGAAGAACCCGGTGATTCCTCGTGATATCCTTCCGACATCGAACAGCGTGTTCAACAGTGCTGTTGTCCCTTTCAAAGGTGGTTATGCCGGTGTGTTCCGTTGCGACGATACGAATCGCCGGATGCGTTTGCACGTAGGTTTTAGCGCAGATGCCATTCATTGGAGTATCTCCGAGACAAAACTCG
Organism: Parabacteroides sp. AF27-14; assembly: GCF_003635425.1. NCBI lineage: Bacteria > Pseudomonadati > Bacteroidota > Bacteroidia > Bacteroidales > Tannerellaceae > Parabacteroides > Parabacteroides sp. AF27-14. The sequence goes on along the minus strand of NZ_QTLZ01000010.1, from coordinate 150,122 downwards.
AGTTTGAGTGCGACGACAAGGAGATCGGCGAGTTTGTTTACGCCTACGACCCCCGTGTATGTTTTATCGAGGATCGTTACTATGTGACTTGGTGTAACGGTTATCATGGCCCGACGATCGGCGTGGCTTACACGTTCGATTTCGAGACCTTCCATCAGCTGGAGAACGCTTATCTGCCTTTCAACCGTAATGGCGTGATGTTCCCTCGTAAGATTAACGGAAACTTCGCCATGTTGAGCCGTCCGAGCGACAACGGTCATACTCCGTTCGGCGATATATTCTATAGCGAGTCTCCGGATATGTGTTTCTGGGGTAAACATCGCCACGTGATGTCTCCGGCTGCGTTCGAGGATAGCGCTTGGCAGTGTACGAAGATCGGTGCGGGCCCTATCCCTATCGAGACTTCCGAGGGCTGGTTATTGATTTACCACGGCGTGCTTCGTTCTTGTAACGGGTATGTGTATAGCTTCGGTTCCGCTATCTTGGATTTGGAGCAACCTTGGAAAGTGAAATTCCGCTCCGGACCTTATTTGTTATCCCCGCAAAAGGATTACGAGTGCATGGGAGACGTTCCGAACGTAGTCTTTCCCTGTGCCGCCTTGCATGATCCGGAGACGAAACGTATCGCTATCTATTACGGCTGCGCGGATACGGTAACAGGATTGGCTTTTGGCTATATTGATGAGATTTTGGACTTTACGAAGAAGAATTCTATCATTTAACAGACTCGAGAAGAACAATATACTTTTGTTGTCGAAACAATATACTTTTACACACGAAAGTATATTGTTTTAGAACAAAAAGTATATTGTTTTTTTATTAGGTAAAAGAGTAAGAGTTATGACAAAGATACAACAGTTTTTGGCAGATCTGCCCGAGGAGAAGAAATCCTTGTTTGTCCCTGTTTTCGGGAGCATGGAGAAATTTTATACGGTAGTTTACTTGATCGCCCGGAATGAGCACGTCACTGATCAGGAGAAGCCAGATCGTTATGAGGATCGTTTACAGGTGATTCGCCAGATACGTAACCGGGTGGAGAAACTTGTTTCCTCGTATGGCTTGGACGGAGGGGAGATCGTAGCCGATATCGCCAGCGACTATTTTGAGGATTATGTCAATTACAAAGAGCCGGAGCTAGACATTACGAATGATGAGTTTATCGCTATCCTCCAGAAAATATAGGAGATAAATATAATTTTATTGTGTGATAGTATCTTTTTGATTGTGAAAAAGCAATCTTGTAAGTCTAAAATGAAAAACAAAAGCTTGTAAGGTTGCTTTTTGTTTTATTATTCTTAACTTGCGGCATCATTATTTAAAAATGTAGGCAGATGATGCAAGAGTTGAATAACTTACTATCCCTTATTGACGCTCATTTTGGAGGATCACAATGGTTTGTTTTTCTATTACTGGGAACCGGATTGTTCTTTACGGTCTATCTTCGGTTTCCGCAATTGCGCTTTTTCGGGCATGCGATCAAGGTCGTGCGGGGGAAGTACGACAATAAGCAAGACATAGGAGATACCTCCCATTTCCAAGCGTTGGCAACTGCTCTTTCGGGCACGGTGGGGACCGGTAATATAGCCGGTGTCGCTCTGGCCATACATCTAGGTGGTCCTTCTGCCTTGTTTTGGATGTTGATGACGGCGTTCTTGGGTATGACTACCAAGATGGTAGAGGTCACCCTTTCCCATAAGTATCGTGAGCAGACGGAAGATGGTACGATTTCCGGCGGTCCGATGTATTATATGAAGCATCGTTTGCATATGCGTTGGTTGGCAGGACTTTTTGCGGTCGCTACTATTTTCTCCTCTTTCGGTACGGGTAGTCTGCCACAGGTAAATAGCATCTCGAACGCCATGTTTTCGGCGTTCGGTATTCAGCAATATATTACCGGGGCGGTTTTATCGGTCTTGCTGGGATTGATCGTGATCGGGGGAATCAAGCGTATAGCGCAGGTTACCGAGAAGTTGGTGCCTTTTATGGCGGTCGTCTATCTGCTCGGTGCCTTCAGCATATTGGCCTATAATTACCAGCATATCCTACCTTCGTTTATCTCTGTTTTCTCGAATATCTTTTCCGGTACGGCGGCTACGGGTGGTTTCTTAGGAGCGACGGTTGTCTGGGCTTTTAACCGAGGTGTGAACCGTGGATTATTCTCGAATGAGGCGGGGCAAGGTTCCGCTCCGATCGCTCATGCGGCAGCCAAGACGGAAGAGCCGGTATCCGAGGGTATGGTCGCTTTATTGGAGCCGTTCATCGATACGATCGTGATTTGTTCGATAACCGGCTTGGTTCTATTGTCATCCGGTACTTGGCTGAAAAAGTTTGAGAATAAGTTTCAGCAGGCGGATACGGTAGTCTTGTCCGGTGCTTATCATGAATCGGACCCGGACGGTAAATCCGCAGTGTCGGAGCATGTACTAGGGAATAAGCCCCTGCCTTTTTATACAGGCTCCTTGGAGGTCCGGAACGGACAGATCCTAAATACGGATATAACGTTACTACACGCACGTTCCTTTGCGGATAGCGTGCGGGTCAAGGAAGGGAAGGAGGTGTTGTTTAGTGGTACGCTCTCTGTACGTGACGGACGTATCGAATTACCTATGAATAAAGAGCGTGCGGTGTATTTAACCGGTAAGTCGCTGCTTCATTCCGCCCCCTTGTCTACGGAGGCGTTTAAGAAAGGTTTTTTAGGGGATTGGGGGCAGTTTATTATTCCGTTTTCCCTGTTGTTGTTTGCGTTTTCTACAACGATAGCATGGTCTTACTACGGTGATCGGGCGGTGACCTACCTTTGGGGAACGAAATATGTCCGTATTTACCACGTAATCTATATTGTCGGATTTTTCTTGGCCTCGTTCACGGATACTACTATTGTTTGGACATTATCCGGTATCACCGTGGCTTTGATGACGCTCCCGAACTTGATTGGTATCTTGCTGTTACATAAGGAAGTGAAAAGCTCTGTCAATGAGTATTGGCGACGGATGAAAGAGAAGTTATGAATGTCAATAACATTTTTTGTGTATAATACGCTTTGTATGTGTTTAATAACGCCTATCTTTGCCAATTGCCGGAATTTCAGGTTCTGGGTATTAGTTGAGAAGAGTAATGATTGAGAGTTGGCAAAGTTTTGATTGAATGAAGTATTTTACAAGGTTAATACGCTGGATATCTTCACAGGAGCATTTATATTTCTTATTTGCCCTGTTATTTATCATCCCAAACTGTGTGTTCTTTTTTACGGAACCGCTTCCCGTTACGGTCGGTATCGCCTCGTTGCTGATACCTTTGGCCTTTTGGATGTGTGTTTTATTAGTGGCCCGTAAACCGGGGATCGTGGTTTGGTGCCTGTTGCCGAAGGTTATATTAGATGGGGGGCAGTTGGTGCTTCTGTATCTTTTCGGACAGTCCGTGATAGCGGTTGATATGTATTTGAACCTTACCAGCTCGAACGCTTCCGAGGCTAGTGAGTTATTGGGGAATATCATTCTGGTGATCGGTTGCGTATTCTTTTTCTATACATTACCTACGCTGGTGCTCGCTTGTCGTTCGATACGGCAGAAAGAGAAACTGCGAAATCCTTTCCGGAAGAAATGGGCCAAGATCAGCCTAGGTATGTTTGTCGTGGGTTTGCTCCTTTGCTTCCTGTCTCCTTCGCAAGATCACCGGTTCTCATGGAAGGACGATGTATATCCGGCTAACGCCCTATACAATTTATATTTCGCCATAAATAAGGCGGAGAGGAACAGCAAGTATCATATTACTTCCGCCGACTTTAAGTTCGACGCCACTAAGCCGGAGCAAGCGGAGGGAAAACGGGAGATCTACGTCTTGGTAGTGGGAGAGACCTCCCGTGCTATGGAATGGAGCCTTTACGGATACGAGCGCAAGACGACTCCCCGTATGGAGGCTTTAGACGGATTGGTGCATTTCACGGATGTGGTGACGCAATCGAATAATACGCATAAAAGTGTCCCCATTATCCTGTCCGCTGCCAGCGCCGAGAATTATGGAGTCCTTTACGACGAGAAAAGTATCGTGACCGCTTTCAAAGAGGCTGGTTTCCGTACGCTCGTGATCGCCAACCAGAAACTAACGACCTCGATGATCGGCGCTTTTTACCGGGAGGCAGATACCTTTATCGATATGAGTGCATTTAATACGGGTTCTACGCTAACCTCCTTGCACGATGCGGCGATCCTGCCTTATCTAAAGAAGGAACTGGATAAAGAGGACGGTAATCTTTTCGTAGTACTGCATACTTATGGCTCGCATTTTAATTACCATGAACGTTATCCGAAGGAGTTCCGTTTCTATAGGCCGGATAAGGCGGAGGGAATTCGTGCCTCGTATAAAAAGGAGTTACGGAACGCTTATGATAATTCCATCCACTATACAGATTACGTGCTGGGGGAAATCGTGGATATGTTGGCGAAGACAAATGCTCCGGCATCCATGCTTTACTTAAGCGATCATGGAGAGGATATCTTCGATGATTCCAGAGCCCGTTATCTGCATGCTTCTCCGATACCGACCTATTACCAGTTGCATATCCCGTATGTGATCTGGTTCTCGAAGGCTTACCGGGAGTCATATCCCCAGAAATATCTGGAAGCGCAGGCACACGAGACTTATCCGGTTAGCACGAACAGCGTATTCCATACGATGCTTGATATAGCTGGCGTGCGGACTCCGGTGGCCGATTCCACGTTTGCCTTAACGAATCGTGCCTTCAAGGTACGTGACCGTATGTATCTGGGAGACCATGACGACCCGATCCCATTTTGGAAAGTCGGCTTAAAAAAGCAGGATTTTGAGATGATGGATAAATGGGATATCGCTTATGATAGGAATTAGACTGATCTCAACCGTATATGAAAGAGCAAAGCGGACATATTACTAGCAAGGTGATATTAGGCTATATTTTGCTGATTACCATTGCGGTCTGCTCGGTCGCTTACATTTATAATATAGTAGAGAAAGTGGCCGAGGAGGACGAGCCGGATCATCAGGCACGCCGGAAGGTGTACTTGGTCACCAATACGCTCTCCTTGCTCTATGAAAGCGAGGCGTTGGGGCAGTTGGTAGGCATGCCCCAGAACGAGTTCCGCCACTTCAATCGTACGTTGAATAAGGCCCATAATAACATGGATTCGTTGAGGACCTTGGTGACGGACTCCATGCAACTCCTGAAAATAGATACGATCGACATACTGCTGGAGCGTAAGCGATGGAATACCCGTCGTTTGCTTGAGACTTGGCAGGAAGCGAACACGGAGCGTCTTTATACGGAGAATATCGAGAAAATAATTGCCGTCCGGGATACGATCGTAAACGAGGTGCAGGTACAAGAGCGGGTAGAGGTCAAGCAAGATACGGTGGTAGTTCCCCGTAAGAAGCGGGGATTCTTCAAGCGTCTGGCCGACGTGTTCTCTCCCGGCAAGGAAGATACCAGCATCGTGGTGAACACGACCCGGGAGATCGTTACTGATACGTTGGTGAACGCTTATAATCCGACCGATACGATTGTCAGCGTGCTGAAAAGCATCCAAGACAGTGTGGCTTGGCAACGGCAACAACTGATGGATCAGTTGTTGGAAAGGGCCTCTAACTTACGGTATAACAATAGCGTGATTACCCGGGAGATCAACCAGATGCTCCGTAATATCGAGGAGGAGGAGATGGAGGCGTCGCTGGAAAGGGTCTATAAGAAGCAGGTACTATTAAGGGAGACCTCCCATTTGATCGCCGGAATCGCGATCGTCTCCGTGGTAATCGCCTTTCTGTTCCTCTTCTTTATCTCACGGGATATCTCACGAAGTAAATATTACCGTATGCAACTGGAAAAGGCGAAACAGGTCGCCGAGAGCTTATTGCGAAGCCGTGAGAAGCTGATGTTGACGATCAGCCACGATATACGGGCTCCGCTCTCTTCCATCATCGGATATATCGAGCTTTTGCTACGCCGCCATCCGGACGAGCGTCAGCAATATTATCTGGAGAACATGAAAGGTTCCTCGGATCATATCCTTTCCTTGGTGAACGACCTGTTGGATTTCCAGCGGTTGGAGTCCGGCGAGATGGAGGTGCATAGCGTTCCCTTCCGTGTCCCAGTCTTGTTCGATGAGATCTATACCAGCTTCCAGCCGATAGCGGAGGCGAAAGGCTTACGGTTTGTCTTGAACCTGAAACCTGAGGAGACTGGGCAAGTTTATATGGGCGACCCGATCCGTATCCGGCAGGTCGTAGGAAACCTCTTATCTAACGCTATCAAGTTCACGGAAGCGGGGCGAGTCGTTTTACTTGTCTCCCTCCAAAAACTTTCAATTATTAATTTTCAATTATCAATTACCGTAAGCGATTCCGGTCCGGGCATCCCGAAAGAGGAACAAGAGCGGATATTCGGGGAGTTTACCCGCCTTGCCGATACGGAAGAGGCGGAAGGTTTCGGTCTGGGCCTCTCCATCACCCGTAAGCTTCTGTCCTTGATGAACGGTACGCTTGCTTTGGATAGTGCCCCGGGGAAAGGCAGTGATTTCACGATCTTGCTACCTCTTCCCTTGGCGGATAACCAATCCTTGCCCGACGTAACGGCGGAGGCTCCGGATGCTGGTGAGGCCGAGGCTTTACCCTTGTTTGAGGGGCAAGATGTCTATTGTCTTCTGGTTGATGATGATCCTCTACAACTGGCCTTGACGGAGGAACTCTTGAAGCAGAGTCACGTGCAGGTGGTAGGTTGTACGAATCCGCATAACGTCCTCGAGCTATTGCGGAACACCGTATTCAACGCCATTATCACCGATATACAGATGCCGACGCTGGATGGCTATCATTTACTGGAGCGGATACGTACGTCCGGTATCCCCGGAACGGATGAGATCCCGGTGATCGCCCTATCTGCCAGTATCGCCAAGGAGCACGAGCATTATCTGGAGGCTGGTTTCACGGGTTTCTTGAACAAGCCGTTTACCGCCGCCCAATTAATCTCCTTGCTGAATGAGTTGCTGACACTTCATCTGGAGGCAAAGAGCGAGTTGAATTTCTCTTCGTTGACCGCTTTTGCCGGAGAGGATCCGGAGGCCTCAGCCTCTATACTGAAAACCTTCTCGGAGGAAACCCGCAAGAGCATCGACTTACTTCGGGATGCGTTAGAGGGAAAAGACCGGGAGGAAGCCTCCCGGATATCTCATAAGTTGATTCCCCTGTTCACGATGCTGGGGGCCAATTCATTGGTACAACACCTGCGGATCTTGGAGAAGAATGATGAGGAACTGACCGATTCCGGCTGGTACCACCTGCTGGGCGAGGTAATCGAGCAAGCGCTTGCTATCGTGAAGGATGCGGAGTCCGCCATCGGGTAATCTTGTGGAATCCGGTGTGGAATAAATACCCATCCGTGGAATGCCTTTCCCCATGCTTTTGAAATAAAATTCCACTTTATAGAAACAAAATTTATCTATTACTTGTTAAAGGATAAGTAGTTAGATATTCATTATCGTGTGTTTCGCTGGCTTTGGCACGATATTCGCTATCTATTTAATGAAATCGCAAGTGGGCGTTTCTACATTTAAACCGTTAAAAACAAAAGTCATGAATTTATTCATGGCGAAAGATTAAGTCCTGAGTATTCAATTTAAGTCTGCAAAAGAAAAAGGCATCCTTTCGAGGATGCTTTTTCTATTTAGTTTCGTTACTTTTGCCACGAAATAATAAAATCTACTGAATCATATCATGGAACACGCGCTACAATCCCGACCTCGTATCGAGGTGGTCGACGCATTACGAGGATTTGCCGTTATGGCTATTATCCTATTGCATAATATCGAGCATTTTAACTTGTATAATTTTCCGGAGGCTACTACCGATTTTATGAAAGCCTTGGATAAAGGGGTATGGGATACCTTGTTCTTCCTCTTTTCCGGGAAGGCGTACGCTATTTTCGCCCTGCTGTTCGGTTTTAGCTTCTTTATCCAGTTTGATAACCAAGCGAGGAAAGGGAAGGACTTCCGGCTTCGTTTCTTCTGGCGGTTGGTGCTCCTATTCTTTATCGGTTGCTTCAACGCATCGTTCTTCCCGGGGGAGATCTTGGTGCTTTATTCGATCTTGGGTATTGTGTTGATACCGGTTTGTAAGTTGAGTAATAAGGTGGTCTTGGCGATCGCCGTGGTCTTGATGCTACAGCCTATGGAGTGGGGTAAATTCATGTATGCCCTGATGCATCCGGAATATGTGGCATCCAAGGAACAATGGCTGGTGCACTGTATGCGGATCTATCCGTATATGGAAGGTACCAGCTTTTGGGAAATGGTCAAGTCCAATCTGTGGGACGGGCAGCTGTATAGCCTTCTCTGGGCTTGGAGCTATGGACGTTTCTTCCAGACATCGGCTCTCTTTATGCTGGGCATGTTGTTGGGGCGCAAGGGATTGTTTGTCGATCCGGAGAAGCACCGGACGTTTTGGACAAGGACCTTTGTTATTGGGGTAGTTTGTTTCATTCCCCTCTATTATCTGTCCCTTTCCCTACCCGGTTTGCTGGAGCGTACCGAAGAGCTTCGCCCGATGAGCACGATCGTGTCTTCCTTGCGTAATTTCTCGTTCATGTGCGTATTGGTATCCTCCTTTATCTTCTTGTGGCAGTGGAAGGCGCCGCATAAGGTGCTTCACGGGCTTGTGCCTTACGGGAAAATGAGCTTGACGAATTACCTCACGCAATCGATGGTAGGCTCTTTCATCTATTTCGGATACGGTTTATCCCTGTATGACGATCTGGGGACGACCGCCAGCTTCGCCGTAGGAATCCTTCTTTTCATTCTCCAGCTAGGTTTTTGCCACTGGTGGTTAGCCCATCATAAACAAGGTCCTTTCGAGGGAGTATGGCGTAAAGCTACGTGGATGTTTTCTTGATTCGTTTTATTTATTTACCTTTGTGGTTACTATAAATAATCTGAGTGGGTATGTTGTCGATTCTAATCGTTGAAGATGATATAACTTTTTCCTTGATGCTTACCACATGGCTGGGTAAGAAAGGGTTTGTCGTAAGATCCTCGTCCTCTGTTTCCGATGCTAAACGGAGGCTGGGGGAGGAAGCGTTCGATTTGGTTATATCGGATTTACGCCTGCCGGATAGTGACGGGATCGACTTATTGAAATGGCTGAAAAGCACTCATCCTTCCTTACCCCTTATCATGATGACCAGTTATGCGGAGATACAAACGGCGGTTCAGGCGATGAAGCTGGGGGCGGCGGATTATATTGCCAAGCCGCTGAACCCGGATGAGTTGCTGGGAAAGATCAAGGAACTTGTGTACGTGGAGGAGAAGGTTCCGGCGAGAGTCCCGGTTTCTTCGGCCCCGGATCTTTATATCGAGGGGCAGAGCCAAGCGGCCCGCCAGCTTTATGAGCATGTGCGTTTGGTGGCTCCGACGGATATGTCGGTATTGGTGACCGGCGCTAGCGGTACCGGTAAGGAGTATATCGCCCGTCGGATCCACGAGCAAAGTAATCGTAGCAAGGCTCCGTTTGTCGCCGTGGATTGCGGCGCTATCCCCAAGGAATTGGCGGCTTCCGAGTTCTTCGGCCACGTGAAAGGTTCTTTTACGGGGGCGATCGAGAACAAGACCGGGGCGTTTGTGGCGGCTCAAGGCGGTACGATATTTTTGGATGAGATCGGGAACCTGACGTATGAGGTACAGGTTCAGCTATTGCGTGCCCTACAGGAGCGCAAGGTAAAGCCGATCGGGAGCAATCAGGAGATCGCTATCAACGTGCGCTTGATATCCGCGACGAACGAGAACTTGCGGCAGGCGATCGAGAAAGGAGATTTCCGTGAGGACCTGTACCATCGTATCAATGAGTTCACGATCCGTATCCCGGACTTGAAAGAGCGAAAAGAGGATTTGCTCTTGTTCGCCAACCACTTCCTCGATCTGGCGAATAGCGAGCTCCGTAAGGATATCATCGGTTTCGACAACGATACCATGCAATTGTTCCAATCCTATTCTTGGCCGGGTAACCTGCGGCAGATGAAGAACGTTATCAAGTACGCTACCTTATTGGCGACCGGTCGATACATCACCCGCAAGGAACTCCCGGAGGAACTGACGGAGAACCTCTCTTCGCACACCAACATCCAGCTTAAGAACGTGGAGCATGAACGTGACCTTATCCGTAAGGCCCTCCAAGAGTGCGGCAATAATAAGACTCGTGCGGCCCAGTTATTGGGCATCGACCGGAAGACGCTTTACAATAAGCTGAAGATTTATCAGTTAGATTGAAAATTCCGTGTTTTATGTGAGTGCTTAAGGCCTATTGGGAGCCTCTGGCTTGTATGATGGGTCTGTTGCGAAATAGAAGCTTATTCTGACTATTTGCTTCATATTATACGAATATGTTGACATACCCTTCGTGCGAAAGTGACAAGATAATGAGATAGGTGTGGCAATAAACACGCTTTTTCTTGAAAAAGGGGCCGATTTTGTACACGATAGGTGGCGAAACCTGTTGCGATAGGTCGTATTGCCCAATGCCGATACTCGCGTTAGGCATTATGAGCGGCCGTGCATAGGGTTATGAGTACTCATGAATGGGCATTCTTGCCGTGCTATAACCCTATCGTAACACTGCTTTTACCATTTTCTTGCCTCAAAATATGAGATACGATGAATTAATTTCTCTGGAGCGAAAGGCTATTTTTCAGTATTCGTCTATCAACGAGACGAATGCTGTTTTTTCTTCTCGTATTTGGGAGCAATCCGTACCTTTGCCCGAAAAAATCGATTCTCCGAGACTTTGGTTTTCATTTTGTCAAATTGCCAGATGGCATGTTATTGCCAAGAGAAAATCGCTAGGGGCCTTCTCCACATCGGCACCAACCACCTTTGCCGGGAACAGTAACTTTGGCTGATAAGCTGATTGAATGGTTGGAGTAGGGTGAATAGTCTTTTATTGTTCTTTTTTAACATGGCATGAAATAAATATTGTCTATTTATCAAAGGTGTTTTCTTTGGGGCATTATTAATTATAGTTAATTGATGTGATAATATTTGTGCGTTTAAGAACTTCGCATTATAATAAAATCTACCTTTGCTGTTGATAATACTCAATAAGTTGATTAAAATATACAACTTCTTTTTTAAACGGTGTTATAGGGTAATACTTAAATGTTTACAGGATTAGGGAACAATACAACTTTAATAATATGAGAAGAATGATTCAATCAACAATGAAATGTGTCGCTATCGCGCTTTGCGTTCTATTGGCGGCGTGTACTACCGATGTGTACGAACCTAAGCCGGATCCGGTTCCGCCTACTCCGGAGAAGCCGGATCCGTCTTTGCCTAATGATTTCAATCAATCGACAGCTACTATTCGTCAAATGACTTTAACCGTAGAGGTGAATGATGAGTTCAATGGCCAGTATGATTACCAAGTATGGGTATATGACGTGAATCCTTTCTATGCCGATGATGCTAAACCATTATATGGTGGTGTGGCCAACGGGAATAAGCCGTATGTTCGCACGATGACATTGCCCCAAGCTTTAGAAACAATTTACATTATGCAGATTGATCCCCGAAAAGGAAAATCGGTGAAGACCGTATTAGTAGATCCCTCAATGAAGGATCTGGCTTGCGATTTTAAGCCAGCTTCTGCCGTTGGTACAACAACTAAATCTTTATTGAGAAGTGGAGAAGATAATTATAATTCAGGAAAAGCCCAACCGATTTCTGCCCAGGATTTTTTTAATATGGCTTCTAAGAATAACGGTTCTATTACTTTGTATAAAGGGGCGTATAAGCTTGTCGGAGAAGGTTATGAGGCAAGGACCCTTACTCTGGTCGGAAGTGTGACATTATATGTAGAAGGGGCATTGTCTGTCTCAACTCTTATAGGAAGCAGTGGGGCTACTATTGTTTTGGACCAGAAGGGTAGTTTGAAAATCCTTGAAGCTGATGGACAATCACAAGGTAACGGCGCTAGGCTGGTTGTGAAAAGTGGAGCGAAGTTTGGAGAGCTGGATGATAGTTTTAAACCCGCTTACAAATTAGTTGATTATGATCTTGAGAACTATGGAGAAGTAATTCTTTCGGGATATAGATCGAAAAATCATGCTGTTGAGCTAATAAATTATGGTACGATTAAGGCTACTAATATTAATATGACAGCAGAAAATAGTGGCAATGGTGGACGGATAGAGAATCATTGTAAGATTAATGTTGAAGCCGGACTTTCGCTTTACAATGTTGGTATGTTCTTGGGTGCTTCTACTCTGCTTGAAGCAAGATATATGGATGCGAAAGAGATTGAGTGTGAAATGGAAAAATACTCGATTTTCAGAATTACGGATACAGATGATGTGTCAGGGCAGAATTTGGCATCTTTTAAAAGTTGGAACAAGATAGAGTGTAAGGATTCAGATTATGCCTTATTGGATTTCACGCAAATTAATTTATCGGGAGGAACGCTTTCGTTGGATGGGAATTTGGAATTGTTGGGAGACTTATGGAATGGGAATGAACTTTCGAAAAATCTAACGTTGTCTGGTGGAAGTAGGCAGGTTGATAAAAACGCTTCAATTGCAATTCCTGCGGGCGATTGCACAGGTGATGGTAATCAAGGTTCGACAAATCCTCCTTCTAATCCTAATTATCCGATAGAAGTTCCCAATGGCCCCTACTATACATTCGCCATGGAAGATAATTGGCCTGCTTTTGGTGATTATGATATGAATGATTTGGTGTTGGGCATACAGAGTCAATTGGTTATGGACGGCGCAAACAATGTAGAAAGTATGATCTTAACTGTCAACTTGATTGCGGTAGGAGCTACAAAGACATTGGGAGCAGGTATCCAGTTTGATAGATTAACGACCGCCAAGATAACGAAAGCTTCTGTGCCGAATGGCGTGTTTGCCAATAATGGATATTTTGAATCGGCAAATGAAATAGAGTCGAATCCTTCTGCTGCGGTGCTACCTTTGTTTGATGATGCGCATAGGATTATGGGTAATGTGGATAAGCGAGTGCCCGTGAATACATTTAATAATGCTAACGATTATGGCATAAGAACTTTGATATATGAGGTCGAATTCAACAGTCCTGTTTCATCAGATGATCTGGATATGTTCTATTTGAATTTCTTTATAGTAAATGGTGGTAATGCCCAGAATCGTTCAGAAGTCCATTTGGCTGGTTATAAACCGACTGATCGGGTTAAAGCTGAGACAAATAATTATGTTGCTAATGACCCTGACAATTCAGATAAGACAATGTGGGGATTTATTATCCCGATGAGTGATTTTAAATATGCGTCAGAAGTCGTTTCTATTGATCAAGCATACCCGGCATTTAAGGAATGGTCTGCTTCATCAGGCACAAGCCAGAAAAATTGGTATATGAATCCGGAAGAGAAATATGTTTATCATAAGCCGGTAAAGAAATAATAGTAGTTATATATTTATATATAAAATCCCCTAGCCAAAAATCGTCTTAGCTAGGGGATTTTCTTTGTCAGTCCAGCATCAAACTCATATAAGCCGTCCTCCCTTGGTACCCCATCAACTGTCGTGTTAGCGTTTGGTTATCCATTTGTTCCAAGTCTTTTTTGGAGACGGGGCTTTCGTGTTGTTTGGATAGCCAAAGGTGGATCATGCGTTTCGTGTCGATGATGCGGGCCATACCCATAGGTAAGGTACCCGGAGGGGTGGGAGGGGTATTGACCGTCGCTTGCGATATGTTGTTTTGCAGGGTAAGCTCTTGCAATAGTAATTCCTTGATCTCTTCCGAGTCGTAAAGAAGTTCCTTGATAAAAAGCTTTTTGTCGGACGGCGCTGTACCCGCCTCAAGAGGCAGTGCGAAAGCCATGCCAACCACCTTCTCGTTCTCGTCCAAGGCTGTGTACATTCCTCCGTTATCTAATTGCAGATCCCGGAGTATTGTGATGAAATCATCCTGCGAGTGCAAGATACAGGAAGGGCGTTCACGTAATTTGCGGTTGAAATAAGCGAACAATTCGTCGGTTGTCGGTACCTCCGGTTGGATAACCGTTATCTTCGGGAGTTGAACCGGCGTATTCGGGCGGATATATGTCTCTACGGAATAATCGAATGCCTCGGTATAACCCTGTTCCCTATAATAGTCGAATAACCAAGGATCGGCAGGGATTAAGGCGGAGATAGCGATCTCACGCCGTTCCATTTCCTCGAATGTCTCTTGCAAGAGTTGTCGCATAAGCCCTTGCCCTCTTTCTTCCGGAGTCGTGCACGCCCCAGAGATATAGCCTACCGAGATCTCGGTACCCAAATAAGTCATCGTATAAGGAACTATCTGCAAGGCAGATACTATTTTACCGTCCTTCTCGATGGTCATTGCGTTCTCGTCCTTGTAAACACGATCAAAATAAAGGCTGATAAATGCCTCGGAATCCCCGAAGCAGGTACGCCATAAGTTTACGATTTGTTGTTTCTTGTCCATAATTTATTTAGTTTGCGTAAGTTGCTTTTTTATTGCGGCACTCTTCTCTAATAGTATGGTAGGCTGATAAGAAAGCTTCGCTTGGCGCAACCCCGGTATGCCGAGATCCTCCTCCCGGTTCACGTAAGTATACTGTTCCGGAAGGTGAGAGGCGAACTCTTGGTTAATCACCGTATAGGCACCGTCGAAATTCACGTCCGCTTTCTCCACGTGAACCCCGAATGTATTATGGTTGATAGGGGCCCCGAAAGAGAAAGCGATAATCTCGTTATCAACCCGGAGAGCGCCACCGATCAGGCCTAGGCTGTCAAAATGATGTAAGGCATAGGTAAGGGAGCGACGTTCGTCATTAAGCTCTTCCTCGTCATTATCTCCATTGTTTGCTTTATACCATTTACATTCCAGTTTCAGGCATTGCGGTACGATATCCGGCGTGATAGGGACATACTCGTACGAATAACGTTTCTTGAAATTATTGATATGATTACGCTTGGATTGATATTTCTTACCCCGTAAGGTAGCTAAATCCTCCCGTAAATAAATATAGTCGAAATAATCCCGCTCCGGGATATAGAAAAAGCTTCCGGGAAGTGCGCCTTCCAGTTGCTCCTTGGCGTCGGGGGTGATACCCAGCATACAGAGCGGATGTCCATATTTTAAGGAATCCTCTTCTAGCAAACGAACGGCACCCGCTAAATCTCCATCCCCGACAGGCATCATATAGGCGAAACGGCTCTTGTCCTCGATCATGAAACGGATTAATAAATAGCCATCCACGATAGCGAATTCGCTGTCATATAAGAAACGCCAACTGCACATGTTCGCGAATGAGAAATCACAATTGCGATAATCGCTGGGAAATGTAAATGAGGTTATGATCTCTTTGTCTTCTAACCTAATCGGTTTAAACGGTATATCCATAAATTTTCTTGTACTGTTTTACAACTGCAAATATAAAACTAAAATGCATGTGCGAATGTTTAGAATGGGAATAATAAAGGTGATATAAATACCATCACGATTCCCATCACGATTTGTAAAGGTAACCCTACCTTTACATAGTCCATAAATGTATATTTTCCGGTGGACTTAACGAGTGCGTTAGGTGGCGTAGAGAAGGATGAGGCGAAGCATATTGTCCGTTATTTTGTTGTTTCGGGAAAAATGGCTAAACTTATAGGTTGAACAGCCATTTTGTAAAATAGGGGCTGGAGCTATTTTTGCAATATGAAATTCGCAACAATTAGGTTAAAACGAATGTTATTTTAATGTCTAACGAAAAGAAGATAGATCAGAGATGAAAAAGTACGATGCGATTATTATTGGTTTTGGGAAAGGTGGAAAAACCTTGGCGGCGGATTTGGCCAACCATGGATGGAATGTAGCTGTGGTGGAGCGTTCGACGGGTATGTACGGAGGTACTTGTATCAATATCGGCTGTATACCGACGAAAGCGCTTGTACATTACGCTCAAGTGACAGGGTATCGCAGACCTTCTACCTTCGAGCAATATGCGGAGGAGTTTAAGCAGGCGATCCTCGCCAAGGAGAAACTGACCTCTTTGCTTCGTGAGAAGAATTTCAAGAATCTGGATGATCGGGAGACCGTAACGGTCTATACCGGAGAGGCTTCTTTTCGTTCCCCTTATGAGATTGTCGTGAAAACGGATACGGACTCTTTCTTGCTGGAAGGCGAGAAGATATTCATCAATACCGGAGCCACGACGATTATTCCTACGATAAGCGGTATCGAGGATAATCCTTACGTATATACAAGTACTTCCATTATGGAACTGGAGAAACTGCCACGGCATCTGGTTATTGTCGGAGGCGGATATATCGGGCTGGAATTCGCTTCCATGTTCGCCGGTTTTGGGTCGAAGGTAACGATCTTGGAGGCAGGGGAGGTGTTCATCCCTCGTGAGGACCGGGACATCGCCGATTCGGTGAAGTCCACGCTAGAGAAAAAAGGGATCACCATTCATTTGAACACGGTTGTGCAGACGATTGAGCAGGATGTTGAGCGGGCTGCGGTGATCTGCCGTAACGCTATCTCGGGAGATACCTTGCGGCTGGATGCTGAGGCGGTGCTTTTGGCTACCGGCCGTAAACCGAATACGGAAAGCCTAAATCTGCAGGCCGCCGGAATACAGACGACTAATCGTGGCGCTATCGAGGTGGATAGTAAGTTGCGTACCAATATCCCTAATATCTGGGCGATCGGGGATGTACATGGAGGATTACAATTCACCTATCTGTCTTTGGATGATTACCGTATTATCCGGGAAGAGCTGTTTGGTAATGGTTTCCGGAGCTTGGACGATCGGGAAGCAGTGGCTTATTCCGTATTCATCGATCCTCCGTTGGCCCATGTCGGGTTGAACGAGACGCAAGCCCGTAAGATGGAGAAAAATATAAAGGTGGCCAGCCTGCCTGCCGCCGCTATGCCTCGTACCCGTACCATCGAGCAGACGGATGGCTTGCTGAAAGCCGTGGTAGATGCGGATACCGGGAAGATCCTAGGATGTACCTTATTCTGTGCCGAGTCCAGCGAAGTCATAAATACGGTTAGCTTGGCGATGCGTCTCGGGCAAGATTACACATTCCTTCGGGATTCGATATTCACCCATCCGTCGATGAGTGAGGCTTTAAATGATCTATTTGGATTAATAAAATAAAAACATAAATATGAAAACATCAAATATTGGATTAATCGGCTTGGCTGTGATGGGCGAGAACCTTGCGTTGAATATGGAAAGTAAGGGGTTCGCCGTATCCGTTTATAATCGTACAGCGCCGGGAGAGGAAGGCGTGGTAGATCGCTTCATGAGCGGTCGTGGAAAAGGAAAGAATTTTATAGGAACCCATACGATACAGGAATTTGTCGAGTCTATCGAGCGTCCTCGCAAGATCATGCTGATGGTAAAAGCGGGTGCACCGGTGGATGAGCTGATGGCTCAATTGATTCCTTACTTATCACCCGGCGACGTGATTATTGATGGTGGTAACTCAGACTTCCATGATACGGAACGACGGGTGAAGGAGATGGAGGCGCATGGGATGTACTTCGTAGGTACCGGGATCTCCGGAGGCGAGATCGGTGCCTTGTACGGACCTTCCGTGATGCCGGGTGGTTCGCCTGCCGCTTGGCCTTTGGTGAAGGATGTCTTGCAAAGCATCGCCGCCAAGCTGGACGATGGGACGCCTTGTTGCCAATGGATTGGTCCGGGTGGAGCCGGCCATTTCGTGAAAATGGTACACAATGGTATCGAGTATGGAGATATGCAGTTGATTTCCGAGGCGTATTCTTTATTGAAGAATCGTCTGGATCTGGACAATGAGGCCTTGGCTCGTATCTTTGAGGATTGGAACACGGGAGAGCTGGATAGCTACCTGATCGGTATTACGGCCGATATTCTCCGCTTCAAGGACGAGGCGGGGGAGGGCTACCTGCTAGATAAGATATTGGATGCCGCCGGCCAGAAGGGTACCGGTAAATGGAGCGCTATCGCCGCTATGGACGAGAATGATCCGCTGACATTGATTACCGAGGCTGTTTATGCCCGTATGCTTTCTTCCATGCAGGAAGAACGGAAAAAAGCGTCCTCGCTTTATCCGAAGAGTGGCGTGCTGGGGCAGACCTTGATCTCGGAGAAAGAGATCAAGCAGGCTTTGTATGCCGCTAAGTTGGTTTCCTACGCGCAGGGATTCTCTTTGTTGTACCAAGCCTCCAAGCGATATGATTGGCAGTTGGATTACGGTACGATCGCCAAGATCTGGCGGAAGGGATGTATCATACGCTCTGTCTTTTTGGAGAAAATTACGCAGGCTTATGAGAAGAACCGGAATCTGGAGAACCTCTTATTCGATGAGTTCTTTATTCAAAAGATCGAGTCTTCCTTGTTGGCTTGGCGGCAAGTGGTAGCCGAGGGTGCCTTGCATGGAGTGGCTTTGCCGGCGATGAGCTCGGGGTTGAGTTATTTCGATGGACTGTCTACCCCGCATTCCGCCGCTAACTTGATTCAGGCCCAGCGGGATTATTTCGGGGCTCATACTTATGAGCGGGTCGATTGGGAGCGTGGTAAGTTTTTCCATACCAACTGGACGGGTGAGGGAGGAAAGACGGTTTCTGGAACTTATAACGTATAAAGGTATGAAGAAAGCAGATAATCAATTATTAGTTATATTCGGGGCGTCGGGCGATCTTACCAGTCGCAAGTTGCTTCCCTCTTTGTTCGAGTTATATGTCCGGGGCTTGCTACCCGACCGCTTCTGTATCTTGGGGGCCGCCCGCACCGCTTATGGTGATGAGGAGTTCCGTGCGGAGCAACATACGCATATTTTGGAGGCACAGAAGGGAAAGACTTACGACGAGGGCTTGATCGATGACTTCTTGGAGAATGTCTATTACCTCGCCTTCGATTCCACGAACGCCGATGAATACTACAAATTGCGTGAGCGCATCGAGTTCTTGCAAGAGAAACATGACTTGCCGGATAAGATCATCTATTACTTGGCTACCCCGCCGGTGATGTACGAGATCGTCCCGCAATGTTTGCTGGAGAGTGGTTTGAACAAGACCGAGTCTCCGGATGGTTTCCGGCGGATCATCGTGGAGAAGCCGTTTGGCACCAGCTTGGAGTCTGCCCGCCAGTTGAACGATCATTTACGACATATCTTCCATGAGGAGGAGATTTATCGTATCGACCATTATCTGGGGAAAGAGACCGTGCAGAATATCTTGGTATTGCGTTTCTCAAACGGTATTTTCGAGCCATTGTGGAATCATAATTATATCGATTCCATCGAGATCAGCGCTACTGAGACTTTGGGGGTGGAGAATCGAGGGAAATATTATGATGGAGCCGGGGCGATGCGGGATATGATCCAGAATCACTTAATGCAATTGATGTCGTTTATCGCCATGGAATCTCCCTCTATATTCGAGCCGGAACCGATTCGTGACGAGATCGTGAAAGTATTCCGCTCCATACGCCCGTATACGGTGTTGGATATGGATAAGATGGTTGTCCGTGGACAATATATCGGTTATCGGGAAGAGAAGAACGTAGCTCCCGACTCGAATACCGAGACGTATGTGGCGATGAAATTCTTTATCGATAACTGGCGCTGGAGCGGTGTGCCCTTCTATTTCTATACGGGAAAGAAGTTGCCGGAGAAGTCATCGGAGGTAGTGATCCACTTCAAGTCTACGCCCCATCAACTGTTTGTCGGTCAATGTTCGGGAGGTTCCTGCAATAAATTGACCATCCGTATCCAACCGAACGAGAGTATATCCTTGAAGTTCGGGCTGAAAATGCCGGGAGCCGGTTTCGAGGTGAAGCAAGTCAGCATGGACTTCCGCTACGATTCCCTTTCGAAGAGCTATCTTCCTGACGCTTACGAGCGTCTGTTGCTGGATGCCATGCTGGGCGATTCCACCCTGTATGCTCGTAGCGACGCTTTGGAGGCTAGCTGGAAATTTATCGATCCGATCTTGCTCCATTGGAAAGAGGAGGGTTCGAAGAACTTATTCTTCTATGAGCCGGGCGAGGACGGACCGGAGGAAACTGTTATTTTAGGTGCGGAAAAGAAAGTCTGCGCCTGCCAAAGAAGATAATTTTATGGAAATAAAGAGATACAATGAGATGAAAGAGGCGCTTCGGTCGATGACGGAGGACATGATGGCGATGATTCGCCGCAAAGACTTCGCTCCGTTTAACTTAGCGCTCTCGGGAGGGGAGACGGCGAAGCATATGTTTTCCCTCTGGGTAGATGAGTATAAGGATAAGATTGACTGGAATAACATCCGTTTCTTCTGGGTGGACGAGCGTTGCGTTCCACCAACGAGTCCGGATAGTAATTACGGTCATGCGAATCATTTGCTTTTTAAGCCTTTGCGTATCCCGGCGGACCATATCCACCGGATCAAGGGCGAGAACGAGCCGGGTACCGAGGCGATGCGTTATTCATGGGTCGTAAAGGAATTCTTGCCGTTGTTCAATCAAATGCCTACGTTCGATTGCATCATCCTCGGCGTAGGTGAGGATTCCCATACGGCATCCATTTTCCCTACCACCATGGAGCTATTGTCGGATAGCCGTAACTATGCGGTATCCCAGCAACCTTCTACCGGCCAATACCGGATCACCATGACGGGACCGCTTATCTTGAACGGCGCCCCCTTATTGGTCCCGATACTGGGCACGAACAAGGAACCCGTAATCCAGAGGCTCTCCAAAGGCTATTCCCCCTCAAACGACACGCCTGCGGCCTATATCTTATCGCATGCCGTACAGGCTACGATTTATGGGCTGAACCCATGATTTTGCTACATGCCGAGTCCTTCCAAAAAACATGTACGTGTTTTCGAAAAAACACGTACATATACTCTTCTCCTTGGAGAAGATATACTGCAAGTACCCTAGGAGATATACTTCACCGTCCAAGTAAGTACTACTTCTCGTGATATCCTATTAGTATATACAAGACTGTTGCCCACATTTAAAGTGAATGTATTTGTTGGATTCATGTTTTTTTGCGAAGTTTGTTGCTTGAAAAGTAAGCTTTGAGACATGAATATGAGAAATATTGTACTGTGTATATTATATTTGTTTTTGGTGCCGATGGGAGGGTTTGCCCAATCTGAGGTCGTTGTCTTGTATCCCGATACTGAAAATAAGGATTTGGATGAAGCTGTATACCAAAAAATCTTTTTGGCCGGCACGATCGATATGGGGAAAAGCGTGGATTGGCAGAAGGCTACCTGCGACTGGTTCCGGGCGCTTCCGGAGGGACGGTATCTCTTGTTCAATCCTCGTAGGGATAAAGGGTTGAGCGGGGAGATGTCCGATTTTGAGCATCAGGTGAATTGGGAACTGGAGCATCTGGAGAAAGCCGATCTGATTATCATGAACATTTTGGCGAGCAGCAAATCCCCGATAACTTTATTGGAGATGGGGCTGTTTATGCGCTCCGGAAAGTTGCGGGTGATTTGCGAGCCCGGCTTTTACCGGTATGATAATGTGCGCTTAACTTGTGCGCGCTATGGCGTCCCATTGTATCAGAATATGGACGATTTTTTGAAAACCATGCGCTAATCTATTATTATTTGTTTAACTTTGTATAGTTTTAGGGACGGTGTGGAATCGATCCTAAGCGAGTATTGTCGAACAAAATGGAAAGAATATGAAAGGTATAGTTTTAGCCGGTGGATCGGGTACCCGCTTGTATCCGATCACTAAAGGAGTTTCCAAGCAACTTCTACCTATTTATGATAAGCCGATGATTTTTTATCCGGTATCCGTGCTCATGCTGGCAGGGATACGGGAGATTCTTATTATATCGACCCCTCAGGATTTGCCGGGCTTTCGTCGTTTACTGGGCGATGGCTCCGATTATGGCGTTCGTTTTGAATATGCCGAGCAGCCTTCGCCGGACGGATTGGCGCAAGCTTTCATCATTGGAGAGCGCTTTATCGGCGATGACTCCGTTTGCTTGGTACTTGGCGATAATATCTTTTACGGACAGAGCTTTACCCGTATGTTAAAAGAGGCCGTTGACAAGGCGGAGAACGAACAAAAAGCGACCGTGTTCGGTTACTACGTAAACGATCCGGAACGCTATGGCGTGGCCGAGTTCGATGCGGATGGGAACGTCCTCAGTATCGAGGAGAAACCGAAGGAACCGAAATCGAATTACGCCGTGGTAGGATTGTATTTCTATCCGAACAAGGTGGTGGACGTGGCCAAGAATATCAAGCCTTCCGCCCGTGGAGAGCTGGAGATCACTACCGTGAACCAGTGGTTCTTGAAGGATGGGGAGTTGAAAGTGCAGCTATTGGGACGTGGATTCGCTTGGTTGGATACCGGGACTCACGACTCGTTGTCTGAGGCATCTACTTTCGTGGAGGTGATCGAGAAGAGACAGGGACTGAAGGTGGCTTGTCTGGAGGAGATCGCTTTCAAGCAAGGATGGATTGATGAGAAGCGACTTGAGCAAGTGGCTTTGCCGATGATTAAGAATCAGTACGGCCAGTATTTGATGAGGTTGATTAATAAGTAGAAGTAGTTCAGAATACGAGATATCGATGGAAAAAGACAGTAAAATATTTGTTGCCGGTCACCGGGGCTTGGTAGGCTCCGCCATTCTGAATAATTTGCGTAGCAAAGGGTATACGAACTTTCTGCTTCGTACGCATGCGGAACTGGATCTGACGGATCAAGCCGCTGTGAACGAGTTTTTTGCCGCTGAACGGCCGGACTATGTGTTCTTGTCGGCGGCGCACGTCGGCGGTATCATGGCGAACAGTCTGTACCGTGCCGATTTTATCTACAATAATTTGATGATCCAGAATAATGTCATTCATGCCTCTTGGAAAAACAATGTAAAGAAATTATTATTCTTGGGAAGCACCTGCATCTATCCTCGTGAGGCTCCGCAGCCGATGCCGGAGGATTGCTTGCTGACATCTCCCTTGGAATATTCCAACGAACCTTATGCGATCGCCAAGATAGCGGGTATCAAGATGTGCGAGAGTTACAACCTGCAATACGGTACGAACTATATCGCCGTGATGCCTACTAACCTCTACGGGCCGAATGATAATTTCAATCTGGAGACCTCGCATGTGTTGCCAGCCATGATCCGTAAGATCCATCTGGCGAAATGCCTGCATATGGGAGATTGGGAGGCCTTGCGTAAGGATATGGACATTCGTCCGGTAGAGGGCGTGTCTGGGAAGGCCTCCGAGCCGGAGATACTCTCCGTATTGGATAAACAGGGTATCCGTCCGGGCGAGGTGGAGCTGTGGGGAACCGGCAAGCCGCTTCGTGAGTTTTTATGGAGCGAGGAGATGGCCGATGCTTCTGTTTATATCATGGAACACGTGGATTTCGAGGATGTCCGCCAGAAGGAGGGCGAGGTCCGGAATACACATATTAATATAGGTACGGGTATCGAGCTTTCGATCCGTGAGGTCGCCGAACTGATCCGGCGAGAGATCGGGTTCGAGGGCGAGTTGAGGTTTAACTCGTCCAAGCCGGACGGTACGCTTCGTAAGCTGACAGATGTAAGCAAGTTGCATGCCTTGGGTTGGCGCCATACGATCGAGATCGAGGAGGGCGTGAAGCGACTCTATGAATGGTACTTGGGAATTGAAAAATGAGAATTGAAAATTGAAAATTAGAGAAATGGGCAAAGTAGCGTTAATAACGGGTATTACGGGACAGGATGGGGCTTATCTTACTGAGTTCTTGATTAAGAAAGGATATACGGTACATGGTATCAAGCGTCGTTCTTCCATGTTCAATACGGATCGTATCGATCATTTGTATCAAGACCCGCATGTGGAAAACCGTAATTTGATTCTGCATTATGGCGATTTAACGGATAGTTTGAATCTTACACGTATCATTGGCGAGGTTCAACCGGACGAGATCTATAATCTGGCCGCCATGAGCCATGTAAAAGTAAGTTTCGACACTCCCGAATATACGGCGAATGCGGATGGTTTGGGCGTATTGCGTATCCTAGAGGCGGTCCGCTTGCTGAACTTGATCCCGAAGACACGTATTTATCAGGCATCTACATCTGAGTTGTATGGCTTGGTGCAAGAGGTGCCGCAGAGGGAGACTACTCCTTTCTATCCGAGAAGCCCTTATGCGGTAGCGAAACTATACGGTTACTGGATTACGGTGAATTACAGGGAGGCCTATCATATGCACGCTTCCAATGGCATCTTGTTTAATCACGAGTCTCCATTAAGGGGAGAGACATTCGTGACCCGTAAGGTAACCCGGGCGGTTTCACGTATCGTTTTGGGTATGCAAAAAAAGGTTTATATGGGTAATCTTTCCTCCAAACGGGATTGGGGACACGCAAAAGATTACGTGCGTGCCATGTACGCTATTTTGCAACAAGATGAACCCTCGGACTATGTCATAGCTACCGGGATTACTACAACGATTCGGGACTTTATCCGTATGGCTTTTGAGGAAATTGGCGTGGGAATCCGCTTTAAAGGAGAAGGGATAGACGAGGTCGCTATCTTAGAGTCGATAGACGAGGGATTGTTCGTCAAGAAGGTTGGTGATGCCTACCTGGAAAACTTTAAGAAACGTGTGGGTGAGGAAGTTGTAGGAGTAGATCCGCAGTATTTCCGCCCTACGGAAGTAGAGTTGCTGATCGGTGACGCTACGAAGGCACGTACTCGTTTAGGGTGGGAACCGGAGTATTCATTAGCGGCTTTAATTGAGGATATGATGAAGAACGATATAAAACTAATGAAGAAGGAGTCTTATCTGAAAGAGGGGGGATATAAAATTTTGAACTATTTCGAGTGAGTTCGAAACAATTTGAAGATTTTATTTGTTGTAATTACAAAAAGAGTTAATTTTGTGTCAATTTTAAGATATTAGGTAATTGATTGTTTAATTAAAATGTTGAAAATATGAAGACTAAGGTTTTACTTTTAGCTTTGTTATCAGGTTTTGTATTCTCTGTGGCAGCACAGGAATATCAACCGCAGGTGGGGTTCAGCAATGAGGCTGGTTATAAGACTAATTTCAAGAAGAATAAAGCTCGCGACAATTGGTTTATTTCAATTGCGGGTGGAGCCAGCGTATTGTTAGGAGACCAAAATGGAGAGGCTGATTTCAAGAATCGTTTAAACTTCGCTCCACAAGTATCTTTTGGTAAGTGGTTTAATCCGTATTTAGGATTCCGTACCCAGTTAAATGGTGGTATTATCCACGGTTTTGAAGGTGATGGCGCACAGTTTATGCAACATAATAAATATGTAGCCGCTCACGTAGATTTGTTGTGGGATGTTACTAACTTCTGGGCTCCTTACAGAGAATCTAAAGTGTTCCGCTTGATTCCTTGGGTCGGTTTTGGTTATGCGCAGCGTTTCAAGACTACAGAGTCTTATGATCGTCCAAGAACGGAGTCTCCTACGTTGAACGCTGGTATCTTAACCGCTTTCCGTTTGAGCAAACGTGTTGATTTGAATGTTGAGATCCAAGGTTCTTTGTTGAACGAGCAGTTTAACCGTGTCGAGATGAATCACCTGACAGATGGTATCGTTCAGTTGAGCGCTGGTTTGACATTCAAATTGGGTAAGACAGACTTCGAGGTATTGGAGCCGATGGATTACGCTTTGTTGAACGACTTGAACGGCCAGATCAACTCTTTGCGTGCTGCTAACGATGAGTTGAGCAAACGTCCGGTTTCTTGCCCTGAGTGCCAAGAGACAGTTACTGAAGTTGTAAATAACTACGTTGACAATGTGGTTTACTTCCGCATCAACAGCGCTAAGATCGACAAGAACCAGCAGATCAATATCTATAACACAGCTGAGTTCATGAAGAACAACAACGCTCCGATCAAGGTAGTTGGTTACGCTGACAAGAAGACGGGTACTTCTGATTATAACATGGGTCTTTCTGAGAAACGTGCTAGAGCGGTCGCTAAGGAACTTATCGATAAATACGGTATCTCTTCTAGCCAGATCACTATCGAGTGGAGAGGTTCGGACGAACAACCTTATGGCGAAAATAGCTGGAACCGTGTAGTAATTATGAGCGCTAATAATTAATTTACGAATTAATGCTTTAAAAAGGCCGTACTTCTAAGTGCGGCCTTTTTTTTGCGCCGAAAAATACTTACTTTTGTGAGAATTTATCGAATTGCTATGATATTGAACAAAAAACATGGTTATTTAATCCAATGGCTGATTGGTGTAGGAGATTTGATCGTATTGAATCTTTTGTTTATGGCCGTTTTTCATCTGCTTGGCCCGAAATACACGGAAGCGATATCCTATAATTTGAGAGAGGTTATTCTGTTATTGAACTTCTGTTATTTCTTCTCTTTATATTTTATCCCGATTCAATTGCATCAGGCGGTCGTGTTTATCGACAAGATTGTGCAACGGGCGTTCGGATTGGTTACCGTACTTATCTTCTTGTTCGCTACTTGCTTGATCTTCTTGAATGTGGGAGATGTTCTGGCAACCTTCCTCTTGGTCTATTACGGGGTTTCTATCATCTTGTTTTCGCTTTGGCGGGTTTTGGTGCGCCTATCTTTAAAGTTGTACAGGCGAAAAGGCTATAACTTTAAGAAGGTGGTGATTGTGGGGGCCGGAAAGAATGGTATGGAGCTTTACCAAGTCATGAAAGATGATTTGAGCTATGGGTTTAGCGTAAAGGGATTCTTTGATGACAATGACTCGTTGAAAGACGTTTTACCTAATTACTTGGGCAAGACGAGCGAGGTGGAAGCGTATGTGCTGGAGCATGATATCGATGAGATTTATTGTACTTTGCCGGGTACGAACAACGGAAAGATCGTACGGCTTCTGAATTTCGCCGAGAAGAAGATGGTGCGCTTCTATATCGTGCCCGAGTTTTACCGGGATGTAAAGAAGAGTATGGTGATGGAGGTGATGGAATCGATCCCATTGCTGACGGTCCGCCGGGAGCCTTTGCAATCCGCCTATAACCGGTTCTTGAAACGGACGTTCGATATATTTTTCTCTTTGGTGATTTTGCTCACGATTTATCCTATCCTGTACATCGTGGTCGGTATAATGATCAAGTTAAGCTCACCCGGCCCGATTTTGTTTAAGCAGAAACGTACGGGATTGTATGGGCGTGACTTCGAATGTTTCAAATTTCGTACGATGAAGGTGAACGCGCAGGCTGATACCTTGCAGGCCGTTAAGAACGATCCTCGGAAGACCCGGATCGGCGATTTCTTGCGCCGGACGAATCTGGATGAGTTCCCTCAGTTCGTGAACGTCTTGCTGGGCGATATGTCCGTGGTAGGCCCTCGTCCGCATATGCTGAAGCATACCGAGCAGTACTCGGCGTTGATCGATAAGTATATGGTGCGGCATTTGGTGAAACCGGGAGTAACGGGGTGGGCGCAAGTCACCGGTTACCGGGGTGAGACCAAGACGCTGGAGCAGATGGAAGGACGTGTGAAGAGAGATGTGTGGTATATAGAGAATTGGACGTTTTTCCTTGATTTAAAGATTATTGTGGTTACGGTACTGAATATGTTCAAGGGAGAGAAGAATGCGTATTAATCCGATTTGTTGCACACTTTTTGCGGATTTGTGTAATCTGTATTTATATTTATGCTATATTCGCGCTCGATGGGAAGAATAATTGCAATAGATTACGGCCGGAAACGTACGGGGATAGCCGCTACGGATATTTTACAAATGATCGCTAACGGCGTGGCGACAGTCCCAAGTGGAGAGGTTGTGAAATACCTGTCGGATTACATATCACGGGAACCGGTGGATTTATTTGTGGTCGGGCTTCCAAAGCAAATGAACAATGAGCCTTCTGAGAACATGAAGTATGTGGAGGCGTTCGTGACCCATCTGAAAAGGACGATACCAAGTATTCCGGTAACTTATTACGACGAGCGGTTCACGTCGGTCTTAGCTCATAAGGCCATGTTGGAAGGCGGTTTAAAGAAAAAGAAACGGCAAGATAAAGGATTGGTCGATGAGATTAGCGCCGTTATTATTTTGCAAGCTTATTTAGAAAGTAAAAAATATCAGTTATAACTTATGATTTTACCCGTATTTTTATATGGTCAGCCCGTACTAAGAAAAGAGGCTGAGGATGTACCTAAAGATTATCCCGACTTGAAACAGTTGGTTGCCAATATGTTTGAAACGATGTATAATGCCGATGGGGTAGGGCTTGCCGCTCCTCAGGTGGGCTTGTCTATCCGTTTGGTGGTTATAGACGGTGATGTGATGGGAGATGACTTCCCTGAATGCAAGGGTTTCAAGCGTGCGTTGATTAATCCCGAGTTTTTGGAACGTAGCGAGGAGGAAATAGCTATGGAGGAAGGCTGCTTGAGCCTGCCGGGTATACACGAGAAAGTGTCTCGCTCGAAAACGGTTCGTGTGAGATATTGGGATGAGAATTGGGAGGAACACGAGGAAGTGGTGGAAGGTTTCGCCGCCCGTATCGTGCAGCATGAGTGCGAGCATCTGACGGGGCATGTCTTTATCGACAATGTCTCCGCTATTCGCCGTCAATTGAACAAAGGCAAATTAAATAGTATTATTAAAGGGACGGTTCGTTGCTCTTACCGGGCAAAAGCCGTTGGTAAATAATAAATCTATAAATAATCAATATGACAGATTTAAGTAAAAACATTGAGGCCCTCAGGGAAAAGAAAGCCGTTATCGAGATGGGCGGTGGTGAGGCTGCTATCGAAAAGCAAGTGGCGATGGGTAAGCTTACTGCCCGGGAGCGTATCTTGGCTTTGTTGGATAAGAACTCTTTCCATGAGTATGACATGTTCGTGAAACACGATGGCCGTGATTTCGGTATGGAGAAGAAGGTTCTGCCGGGTGATGGTGTGGTTACCGGTACGGGTACGATCTTTGGTGCCCCGGTTTGCATCTATGCACAGGACTTTACGGTTGCCGGTGGTTCGTTAGGTTTGCAGCATGCTCGTAAGATCACCAAGATCATGGATCATGCGTTGAAGATGAAATGTCCGATCATCGGAATCAATGACTCGGGTGGCGCGCGTATCCAAGAAGGTGTTGGTGCTTTGGCTGGTTATGGTGAAATATTCTATCGCAATACGATCGCCTCAGGCGTGATCCCTCAGATTTCCTTGATCCTCGGTCCTTGTGCCGGTGGTGCCGTTTATTCTCCGGCGTTGACGGACTTCGTGTTTGTGGTTGAGAACATCTCTAAGATGTTTATCACGGGACCGAACGTTATCAAGACCGTGCTGGGTGAGGATATCTCTATGGAAGACCTTGGTGGCGCACGTGTTCATGCGGAGACTACAGGTAACGCTCATTTCTATGCCTTGAGCGAGCAAGAATGTTTCGATCAGGTGAAACGTTTGGTTAGCTTCATCCCTTGGAATAATCAGGAGCGTGCGAAAGTGGTTGAGCCGAAAGAGCCGTCCGCTATGCTGAATATCGAGCAAGTAGTTCCGGCGGACCCGAAACAGCCGTATGATGTGCGAGACGTTATCAGATGTATCGTCGATGACTCGGACTTCTTGGAGATTCAAGAGTTGTGGGCCGCTAATATTGTGATCGGTTTTGGCCGTATGGCAGGAGAAACGGTAGGTTTCGTTGCCAATCAACCGATGGTTCTGGCCGGCGTGCTTGATTGTGATAGCGCTGACAAGGCCGCTCGTTTCATCCGTTTCTGCGACTCATTCAATATTCCTATCATCACGTTGGAGGATATGCCGGGTTATCTGCCGGGCGTAGATCAAGAGCATGCGGGTGTGATTCGTCATGGGGCTAAGGTTCTGTATGCGTATTCGGAAGCTACTGTTCCTAAGATCACGGTTATCTTGCGCAAGGCGTACGGTGGAGGTTATATAGCTATGAACTCCCGTCACTTGGGCGCTGACTTCATGTTCGCTTGGCCGAGCGCGGAGATCGCTGTTATGGGTCCGGAAGGCGCAGCTAACATCATATTCCGCAAGGAGATCATGGAGGCGGAAGATCAGAACGCTATGCGTCAGGAGAAGGTGAAAGAATATATCGAGAAATTCGCGAACCCGTACGTGGCGGCTTCCAAGGGATTTATCGACTCTGTGATCGAACCGAAAGAAACCCGTTCATTATTGCTACACGCACTGAAGCTTTCCATTCTAAAAGAGGAATACAGACCGGCCAAGAAGCACGGTTTGCCTCCGTTCTAAATTGATGAGAGTATGGAAAAGAAACACCAGCAAGAAGAATATGTAGACTTTGTGGTGACGGCACGTAAATATAAGACGTTGTTGACAGCGAAGTATAAGAGCCGACCGATGTGGTATAAGCCGTCGGCTGGTGACGTGGTTTCTCATCTTCCCGGAACGATTATCAAGATTATGGTAGAGGAAGGACAGGCTGTGGAGGCCGGGCAACTTCTGCTAATCCATGAGGCGATGAAAATGCAGAACCGGGTGGTCGCTCCCATATCGGGAGTCGTTGTCGAGCTCAATGTAAAAGAGGGCGATAAGATAACGAAGAATCATTTAATGGTAAAAATAGAGTCTAAGTAAGATAATTTACTTATTTTTGCCTCTCAATCATTTTTAATAGGATGAAGAAGGCAACACTCTTTTTGATATTACAGATATTTACGATTTCGCTTTTTGCGCAGATTAATACGGACCGTGTATTGGCCATTGGCAGGAACGCCCTTTATTTTGAGGATTATGTTCTTTCCATTCAGTACTTCAATCAGGTTATCAAATCCAAACCTTGGTTGGCGGAACCCTATTTTTACCGTGCGGTGGCGAAGATAAATCTGGACGATTTTAAGGGGGCCGAGGAAGACTGTACTTTATGTCTTCAGCGGAACCCTTTTTTAACACAAGCGTATTACGCTCGCGGCATCGCCCGTCAAAGCCAGGAGAAATACGACGAGGCGATCGACGATTACCAGAAAGGACTTGAGTTCAAACCCGAGGACCGCCAGATGCTGGTGAATATGGCGGTGGCTTTTATCCAGAAAAAAGACTACAACGGGGCGGAGAAGACATTCGATGATTTAATGACCGCCCATCCGAAATATTCCATGAATTATATGACACGGGGCGCTATGTATCTGGAGAAAGGGGATACGTTGAAAGCCTTGGCCGATTATAATAAGGCGATCGAGATGGATCCTTATTATGCGCCGGCGTATGGCAATCGTGCGATCCTTCATTATCAAATGGATGATTACAAGGACGCTTTGGCCGATTTGAACGAGGCTCTACGTCTGGATACCCGTGAGAGCGGATATTATATTAACCGGGGGCTAGTTCGTTATCAGATGAATGACTTGAGAGGTGCGATGGCCGATTACGATCAGGTGATCAGCATGGATAGCCGGAACTTGATCGCACGGTTCAACCGAGGTTTGCTTCGGTTCCAAGTCGGGGATAATAACCGGGCTATCGAGGACTTCGATGTCGTTATCCAGCAAGAGCCAGATAACTATATGGCTTATTACAACCGTGCGTTGCTCCGTTTCGAGACGGGCGACTACCGGGGGGCCGTGCAGGATTACGACGTGGTCTTGAAGCAATATCCTACTTTCCTGCCAGGCTTTGTGAGCCGTTCGGAAGCAAAGCGTAAGCTAGGTGATAACGTGGGGGCAGACCGTGATTATTGGGCAGCCATAAAGATGGAGGAGCAGGCCAAGAACGGACAGCTCCCGAAGACATCGTCTTCTGGCTCCAATACAGCGGTGAACGGAGATGCCAAGACGGACGATTCGGAGGAGAATACTCGTGAGCAATCCGATAAGAATATCAATAAGTTCAACCGCTTGGTGGTATACGATAAGGAGCAGGAGCGTAAAAGTAAATACCAAAGTGAGGTCCGTGGGCGTGTACAAGACCGGAATGTCCATGTGGATCTGGAACCCCAGTTTGTCTTGACCTATTACGAGAAGGCGGATCCCGTAAAGAAACTTGTTTATTACGACAAGATGGTGGAGGATTACAATGGCCAGATGGTCTTGAAGCGTAAATTGCGTATCACGAACGAGGAGGCCGCTTTGACTGAGGACCAAATCGCCGTGCATTTCGCCTCCATCGACGAGTATTCGGCGGAGATCGAGCGTGATCCGAACAACGCTAACGCTTATTTTGGCCGTGCGATGGACTTCATGTTGGTGCAGGATTTCTCGGAGGCGATCAAGAATTTCTCGGAAGCGATCGAGCGAGACCCGTCGTTCACGATGGCTTATTTCAATCGTGCCGTGGAACGTTATAAGCAATTGATGTACACCCAATCCCAGCAGGCTAGCAAGGATACGTACGACTTGAGTGGCTCGGGAATGAACTTGAATATTGGTAAGTCCGCACAGTCGCAGGTAAACGCCAACACCTCGGTGGACCTCCGGAGCGCTATGCTGAAGGATAATAAGCGAGCCTATGAGCATGAGCAGATCATGAGGGATTACGATATGGTGATCAAGCTGAACCCGGGTTTTGTGTACGCTTACTTTAACCGTGCGAATCTGCGTTGCGCCCAGCGTGATTTCCGTGCCGCTATCGTTGATTATAACGAGGCGATCGAGCGGGACCCTGAATTTGCCGAGGCTTACTACAATCGTGGGTTAGCCCGTCTGTCGCAAGGTGACGTGAACCGGGGCATCGCCGACTTGAGCAAGGCAGGGGAATTGGGTATCTACAACGCCTATAGTATCATCAAGCGAATGACAAGCCGGTGATAACGCAAATTATTCGAGTTAAATGTTTCGCTGATAGAAAAGAAATATTAACTTTGTGGGCTGAATATAAAGAATTTTAGAGAATAGAATATGATAAAGATTACATTTCCGGACAATTCCGTAAGAGAATATGCAAAGGGAACGACTGCTATGCAGATAGCGGAAAGCATTAGTTCTCGTTTGGCACAGGAAGTCCTAGCCGCAAGCGTGAATGGGGAGGTTTGGGACTTAAGCCGTCCTATCAACGACGACGCTACGGTGAAACTTTTGAAGTGGGAAGACGAGGAAGGTAAACATGCGTTCTGGCATTCCAGCGCTCACCTTATGGCAGAGGCTTTGCAGGAATTATATCCGGGTATTAAATTCGGTATCGGTCCGGCGATCGAGAACGGTTTCTATTATGACGTGGATCCGGGTGAGGCCGTGATCAAAGAGGGTGATTTCGCTGCTATCGAGGCTAAGATGCTTGAGCTGGTAGCCAAGAAAGAAGAGATCAAACGTCAGGACATTACCAAGGCGGATGCCATGAAGATGTTCGGCGATAGAGGTGAAGAGTATAAAACAGAGCTTATCAGTGAGTTGGAAGACGGTACGATCACTACCTATACACAGGGTTCTTTTACGGACTTGTGTAGAGGACCGCATTTGCCGAATACCTCTTATCTGAAAGCTGTCAAGATATTGAGCGTAGCCGGCGCTTATTGGCGTGGCGATGAGAAACGCAAGCAATTGGTTCGTTTGTATGGTATCACTTTCCCGAAAAAGAAGATGTTGGATGAGTATCTGACATTGTTGGAGGAGGCCAAGAAACGTGACCACCGTAAGATCGGTAAGGAGATGGACTTGTTCATGTTCTCCGATACGGTAGGTAAGGGCTTACCGATGTGGTTGCCGAAAGGTACCGCCTTGCGTTTGCGTCTGCAAGAGTTCTTGCGTCGTATCCAAGCTCGTTATAATTATCAAGAGGTAATGTGTCCGCCGATCGGTAATAAATTATTGTATATTACCTCCGGCCACTACGCTAAATACGGAAAGGATTCTTTCCAACCGATCCATACACCTGAGGAGGGTGAGGAATACTTCTTGAAACCGATGAACTGTCCTCATCACTGTATGATCTATAAAAACTCTCCTCGTTCGTATAAGGACCTGCCGTTGCGTCTCGCTGAGTTCGGTACGGTTTGCCGGTATGAGCAGAGTGGAGAGTTGCACGGATTGACCCGTGTACGTAGCTTTACGCAGGATGATGCTCATATCTTCTGCCGCCCCGATCAGGTAAAGCAGGAATTCTTGAACGTAATGGACATCATCTCGATCGTATTCAAGACGATGAATTTCGAGAACTTCGAGGCTCAGATCTCCTTGCGTGACAAGGTGAACCGTGAGAAATATATCGGTAGCGACGAGAATTGGGAGAAGGCTGAGCAAGCGATTGTAGAGGCTTGTGAGGAAAAAGGCTTGAAAGCTAAGATCGAATATGGAGAGGCCGCTTTCTACGGTCCGAAACTCGACTTCATGGTGAAAGACGCTATCGGCCGCCGTTGGCAGTTAGGTACGATTCAGGTAGACTATAACTTACCGGAACGTTTCCAATTGGAATATACGGGTGCCGACAACCAGAAGCACCGTCCGGTTATGATCCACCGTGCGCCGTTCGGTTCCATGGAACGGTTCGTTGCCGTATTGATCGAGCACACCGCCGGAAAGTTCCCGTTGTGGTTGACTCCGGAGCAGGTATGTATCATGCCGATCAGCGAGAAGTTTAATGATTACGCTTGGCAAATCGCACGTGAGTTGGGTAATCAGGAAATCCGTGCTATCGTAGATGACCGAAATGAGAAGATCGGTCGTAAAATTCGTGACAATGAATTGAAAAGAATCCCTTATATGCTCATCGTTGGAGAAAAAGAAGCAGAAAATGGTGAAGTTTCTGTAAGAAAACAGGGCGAAGGTGATAAAGGTTCGATGAAAATTGCTACCTTTGCAGCGCTTTTGAATGGCGAGGTAGAGGAAATGATGAA
Source organism: Parabacteroides sp. AF27-14 (assembly GCF_003635425.1). NCBI lineage: Bacteria > Pseudomonadati > Bacteroidota > Bacteroidia > Bacteroidales > Tannerellaceae > Parabacteroides > Parabacteroides sp. AF27-14. Next base: position 115,404 of record NZ_QTLZ01000010.1, on the reverse strand, counting down.
TCGCTGGCAAAAAAGTAATGATTAAATAACTAATAACGAGGAGAATAAATCTTTTTGAATGAAGAATGACAATCTGAAAGAACAGTATAGAATCAACGAACGTATTCGTGTTCGTGAAGTTCGTTTAGTAGGTGACAATATTGAGACGGGTGTTTATCCGATCGCTCAAGCGCTGAAAATAGCGGAAGAGCAGGGGATGGATCTAGTCGAGATTTCACCAAATGCTGCGCCCCCCGTTTGTAGAGTAATCGACTACCAGAAATTCCTCTATCAGCAAAAAAAGCGTCAGAAAGAGCAAAAAGCGAAATCTGTGAAAGTGGTCGTGAAGGAGATTCGTTTCGGGCCTCAGACTGATGATCATGATTACAATTTTAAATTGAAGCACGCTAAGGGATTTTTGGAGGAAGGTTCGAAGGTCAAAGCCTACGTGTTCTTTAAAGGCCGTTCTATCCTTTTCAAGGAACAGGGAGAAGTCCTGCTGCTTCGTTTTGCCAATGATTTGGAGGATTATGGAAAAGTAGAGCAGTTGCCGGTATTGGAGGGAAAACGTATGATTATCATGCTTACTCCGAAGAAAGCGGGCACTGGTTCAGCCCCGGCTGCGGCCGCAGCTCCGAAAGTTGTAAAGAAAGTGATCACGACACCTAAGCCTAAAAGCGAGGGTGATAAGAAAACAGAAGAATAAAATCCGTCCCTGATAGAAGGGAGGTTAAGTTTAATAATTAAAATATAATTGGAAAATGCCTAAGATGAAGACTAATTCCGGTGCCAAAAAGAGGTTCGCCCTTACCGGATCAGGAAAGATCAAAAGAAAACACGCTTTTAAGAGTCATATCTTAACAAAGAAGACTAAGAAGCAAAAGAGAAATCTTACTCACACGGGTTTGGTAGCTAGTGTTGACGTAAGCAACGTAAAGCAGATGCTTTGCATGAAGTAATCTTTATTCATTAAGCGAGTTTTATAACGATTTTTATTAACCGAATGCATTAGCAATCAAGTTCATCCTAAGAGATGACGCTAACATTCAAAACAGATTAGAATTATGCCTAGATCAGTAAATCATGTTGCTTCAAGAGCAAAAAGAAAACGGATTTTAAAACTAACCCGTGGTTATTATGGTGCACGTAAGAACGTTTGGACCGTAGCGAAGAATACATGGGAAAAAGGTTTGACTTATGCTTTCCGCGACCGTCGTAACAAGAAACGTAATTTCCGTGCTTTGTGGATTCAGCGTATCAACGCTGCCGCTCGTATGGAAGGTTTGTCTTACTCTCGCCTAATGGGTGCTTTGCACGCTGCCGGTATCGAGATCAACCGTAAGGTTTTGGCAGACTTGGCCGTTAACCATCCGGAAGCATTCAAGGCTATCGTAGCTAAAGTAAAATAAGATTTTTGCTATATAGTTAATAAAGAGCCTCCCCGAAAAGGAGGCTCTTTTTTTGTTGTTTTTGTTTGGTTATGTCGATACGATTACATATCTTTGTAACAAGAAAAAGATAAACAGGGAATGAGTTAAGCCGCACTTGTTCGATTGGGAAACTCATCAGTTTATTTTAATTCCGAGACATAGCTCTTGTCGCCAATGGCGGGCCGCGCCCTTCGGGGTATGCTTAGCACGGCGGATTACAAAGGTGGCAAAGCACTCAAATCCTGTCATACGGAGTTTGTTCACATCTACAGTGCGGCTTTTTCAAATAGGGAAGAGGATCTTTAATCAGATTCTCTTCTTTTTTTATGCGGTTTATGCTGGTAGTCTCGTTGGCTCATATAAGTAGTCTCGTAAAGGCAAGGTAAATTATTTTGAAAATAAATTAGGTTTTATAGTTGGTAATCCAAAAAGAATGCTTTCCTTTGTACCAACAAACAAAAGATAGTTTGTCTTGCTCTTTATCTTCGAGTTTCTATTCTCAGTAATGATAATATATTCTTCTAGAAATCGATCTTCACTAACATCACTTGTTTTATTATTAATTTATTTTTAATTTTTTTCGTATGAATATTTACATTGGAAACTTGAGTTATCGAGTAAGAGAGTCTGATTTGCAACAAGTATTAGAAGAGTATGGTGTTGTTGATTCAGTAAAGTTAATTGTTGATCGTGATACTAGACGTTCTAAGGGTTTTGCTTTCGCTGAAATGCCTAACGTAGACGAGGCTCAAAAAGCTATCGAGGAATTAAACCAAGCTGAGTACGAAGGTCGTCAGATGGTTGTAAAAGAAGCAATTCCTAGACATTAATTTTAGAAGATATACATTTTAAAATAACTTTGAAGCGGGGAGACGATAGTCTTTCCGCTTTTTTGATATTGTCCATTATTGTCGTATATTTACGCACCAAGAATAACACAACTAAAAAATAAGTATTATGACGTTGCCAAAACGGTCTTGCATGAAAGTAACCGGACTTGCTCTCGCTTGCTCCTCGCTACTTTTTTCCTGTGTTCCCAAGGAGGTTTCGCAGGTGAATTTAATCCCTAAGCCGGCCCATATCGAGGTGACTGGCGGTTATTTCAAAGTAGATAGTAATCTCGTATTCGGGAATGATCAATCGGGTACGATCCGTTACGTGGTCGATGAGTCTTTCAACGGCGGAAATCCGGAGGGATATGCGTTGAACGTGACCAAGAAGGGGATCGAGTTGAGAGCCGCCTCTAAATCCGGATTGTTTTACGGGGAACAAACGTTGCGCCAGCTGTATACGTCGAAAGGGATTCCTTGCGTATCGATCCAAGATAATCCCCGTTTCCCGTATCGTGGCTTGCATCTGGATGTCTCCCGTCATTTCTTCCCGAAAGAGGAGGTGATGAAGTTATTGAACGTCATGTCTTATTATAAATTGAATACGCTTCATATGCATTTGACGGATGCCGGTGGTTGGCGTATCCAGATGGATAAATACCCGAAACTGACTACGGACGTGGCTTTCCGTACGGAATCCGATTGGCAGAAATGGTGGGATGGAAAGGATCGCAAGTATCTGCCGGAAGGAACTCCGGGGGCATATGGCGGTTATTTTACGAAAGAAGATATCCGTGAGATCGTGGATTACGCTACGGCCCGGCATATTAATATAATACCGGAAATCGAATTCCCTGGGCATTCGGACGAGGTGTTCGTGGCGTACCCGGAGTTGAGTTGTGCCGGCAAACCTTATACGACGGGTGATTTCTGCATCGGCAACGAGAAATCGTTTACGTTCATGGAGGATGTATTGTCCGAGGTGATCGAGTTGTTCCCTTCCGAATATATCCATATCGGGGGAGACGAGGCCGGGAAGGGAGCTTGGAAGACCTGCCCGAAATGTCAAGGCTTGATGCGCCGGAACGGGATGAAGGACGTGGATGAGTTGCAGAGCTATATGATTCACCGTGCGGAGGAATTCCTAATCTCCAAAGGCCGCAAATTGATCGGTTGGGATGAGATTCTGGAAGGGGGCTTGGCTCCGGAGGCTACCGTCATGTCTTGGCGGGGCGAGGAAGGGGGAATCAAGTCCGCCCGCATGGGACACGACGTGGTCATGACACCGGGTGGTTATATGTATTTCGATTTCTATCAAGCCGATCCGAAGACACAGCCGTATGCCATCGGCGGTTATACGCCGATCAAGCGGGCGTACAGTTATAATCCAGTGCCTGTGGATTCGTTGACTGCCGAGGAAAGCAAGCATATCCTAGGGGTACAGGCGAATACATGGACGGAGTATATCAAGGATGAGAAGCATCTGGAGTATATGATGTTCCCTCGTGCCTTAGCGGTCGCCGAGATCGGATGGACTCCGCAAGAGGATCGTAGTTGGGAGGATTTTAAGCCTCGTATGAACGCGAATATCCCGGTTCTGCAACGGATGGGTATCAATACGTTCACGCTCTCGGACGAGATCGAGACCACGATGGAGGTAGATACCTTGCGGCGAGAGATCAAGGTCATGTTGGATGCGGAGAAATATCCGGCGGAGATACGTTACACGACAGACGGCTCTATTCCCGCCGCCTCTTCCCGGGTCTATAACGGCCCGATCGTGGTGAAAGACTCCGCTGATATCAAGGCCGCTATCTTCCGTGACGGGCAGCTTCAAGAAACGCCTACCGAGAAGAAGGTGGATTATCACCGAGGTATCAATAAGCCTATACATTATAATAGTAAGCTGTATAGCGGTTATATGGCGGGTGGCATGAACGCCTTGCTGGACGGCTATAGGGGAGGCTTGACTTATCTGGACGGCCGTTGGCAGGGTTATTTGAATGACTTGGATTGCGTGGTGGACATGGGCGAGGTGACGGATATCCATAAGGTATCGTCCCGCTTTATGCAATTGATCGGCCCGGGCGTGTACCAACCGGGAGAGGTGGAGTTGCTGACATCGGAAGACGGGGAGAGCTATATCTCGCAGGGAGTTATCCCTACTACGATATCCAATACGGATAAAGACCTGTCTTTTCAGGAATATACGTTTAACGGCGATTGGAAAGCCCGTTATATCCGTATCAAGGCAAAAGAGGCAAATAAGGGTTTCATCTTCACGGATGAGATCGTGATCTGGTAAGTATGAATCAATTAATTATCAACTAAAATACATTTATCAAATGAAGAAACAGTTAATGACCTTCCTGTTGTGTGGCAGTCTGTTCGCTACGGCGCAGCAACCGGTAGATTATGTGAACCCCTTCATCGGTACGAGCAATTACGGTACGACGAATCCCGGCGCGGTTTGTCCGCAGGGTATGATGAGCGTGGTTCCTTTCAACGTCATGGGGTCGGAGAAGAACCGTTTTGACAAGGATAGTCAATGGTGGTCTACTCCTTACTCGGCAGACAATAAATTCTTTACGGGATTCGCCCACGGCAGCTTGAGCGGTGTGGGATGCCCGGAGCTGGGAGGTTTGCTATTGATGCCGACGACGGGCGAGTTGAACGTGGACTATAAGGCTTACGGCAGTGAGTACAAGGACGAGGTGGCTCACCCCGGTTATTATAGCAATACCTTGACCAAGTATAATATCAAGGCGGAGGCTACTGCCAGCATGCGTACGGGCTTGAGCCGTTTTACCTTCCCGAAAGGGGAGAGCCATATCCTCTTGAACCTAGGCGAGGGCTTGACGAACGAGACCGGCGCTACGGTACGTATCGTGAATGATACGGAGATCGAGGGGAGTAAGCTTTTAGGTACGTTCTGCTATAATCCACAGGCCGTATTCCCGGTTTACTTCGTGATGAAGGTAAACAAGGCCCCGAAGAAGATGGGTTATTGGAAGAAACAACGTGAGATGAAGGGGGTAGAGGCCGAATGGGATATCTACTCCGGCAAGTATAAGTTATATACCAGTTATACCCGTGAGATGAGCGGAGACGATGTCGGCGTATGGTTCGATTACGATACGGACGAGGGCGAGGCTATCGAGGTGAAGATGGGTATCTCGTACGTGAGCATCGAGAACGCCCGCCTGAACATGAATACGGAGCAGCCCGGCTTCGATTTCGACAAGGTCCGTACGGCGGCTAGCACGATGTGGAACAAGGATCTTTCCAAGGTACAAGTGGAAGGAGGTACGAAAGACGAGAAAACAATCTTCTATACCGGTATGTATCATTTGCTGATCCATCCGAATATCCTGCAAGACGTGAACGGCGAGTACCCGATGATGGAGAGCCTGAAAGTAGGCCATACCACCGGAAACCGTTATACGGTCTTCTCCCTGTGGGATACGTACCGCAACGTAAGTACCCTGATGACCTTGCTCTATCCGGAGCGTCAATTAGATATTATCCGTACGATGCTGGATATGTACCGGGAAAACGATTGGTTACCGAAATGGGAGCTTTACGGACGTGAGACCTTTACGATGGAGGGCGATCCCTCGATCCCGTATATCGTAGACGCATGGATGCGCGGCTTGCGTGACTTTGATGAGCAAACCGCTTATGAGGCGATGCGTAAAGGCGCTACTACCCCGGGAGAGTTCAACCTGCTTCGTCCGGACGCGAACGATTATTTCAGCAAGGGCTATGTTCCTTTGCGTGAGCAATACGATAACTCCGTATCTCATGCGCTGGAATATTATATCGCCGACTGGAACTTGGCTAATTTCGCTCAAGCCTTGGGTAAGAAAGAGGATGCCAAGTTATTCCGTGACCGTTCTTTAGGTTACAAACATTATTATAGCAAGGAGTTCGGAACGCTGCGTCCTATCTTGCCGGACGGCACCTTCTACTCTCCGTTCGATCCGAAACAAGGCGAGAACTTCGAGCCTAGTCCCGGTTTCCATGAAGGCAACGCATGGAATTATACGTTTTATGTTCCTCACGATATCAAGGGACTGGCCAAATTGATGGGAGGCGATAAGAAATTTGTGGATCATTTGCAGAAGGTATTCGATGACGGCAATTATGATCCCGCCAACGAGCCGGATATCGCTTATCCTTATTTGTTTAGTTATTTCAAGGGAGAGGCTTGGCGTACTCAGAAGTTGGTCCGTCAGTTGTTGAAGGATTGCTATCATAACGCCCCGAACGGTGTCCCGGGTAACGAGGATACAGGCACGATGTCCGCTTGGGCTATTTTCTCCATGATGGGCTTCTATCCGGCTTGTCCGGGCGACGTGAACTATGTATTGACTTCCCCGACTTTCGATAAGGTTACGATCCAGCTCGACAAGAAATTCTATCCTAAAGGCGAATTGGTAATCGAGTCTAAGCATAGTAATCCGGAAGCGATCTACATCAAGGACGTTTTCGCCGGCGATAAAAAGCTAAAGGGCTACACCATCTCGCAAGAGGACTTGGTAAATGCCGGAACCTTGCGTTATATCCTCGAGGATACGCATAAGTAAGCCAAGATAAAGATATACCGAATTTGATATTTACCGGACGCAGATGACACCGACAAGCACGGGTGATCTGCGTCCGGTTTATTTATTTGATATCCTAGAACCATTTGATCTTCCTGAATATAAAAAAGGCCGTAGCGGATAGCAAGATCGAGAGCAAGATGATAACCACGAAACCATGCGGCATATCCTCCATGTAGATCGGGACGTTCATCCCGTAGAAGCTAGCGATTAATGTCGGAACCATTAAGATAATGGAAAGTGATGTCATACGTTTCATGATCGTGTTCACGTTGTTGGAGATGATAGAGGCGAAAGCGTCCATCGTACCCGTAAGAATATCGCTATAGATATTTACCGTGTTATGGGCCTGTTTCAACTCGATCTCCACGTCCTCCACTAAATCCTTGTCGATATATTCCGGCTCTTGGAAAATATTCTGGAGCTTGGCCAGCATCACCTCATTCCCGCGGATGGAGGTGTTGAAGAATACCATGCTCTTCTCCAGCTTCATCAACGCTAGCAGATCCTCGTTGCGGATGCTTTTCTCCAACGCCTTTTCCGCCTCGGTGACGGCGTAATTGATTTGTTTCAGGTATTTAAGGAACCATACGGCCGATGAGTGGATCAGCCGGAGGATCAACTCATACTTGTTTTTAATCTGGAGTTCCTTCCGTTGGGTATAACGGATGAAATCGGGGATCAAGTCCGTCTTATGGTAACATACGCTTACGATGATCTCATTGTTCGTGATGATACCGATCGGCACCGTATTGAACGGGATGTCATGATCTTGGTTCTGCAACGGGATACGTAAGATGGTAAGCAACCAATTCCCCTCGTACTCGATACGGGGACGTTCGTCCGTATCGGCTATATCGCTCAAGAATGATTCGGGTACGTTAAATCGATCCATCAAGAATTGAAGATCTTCGGGAGTCGGGCACTCTACGTTTACCCAACTGTTAGGAAGCCATTGGTTCTTCTCCACATAACCGGCCTCACAATAAAGAAATTGTCTCATTATTGCCTCCTTTCGTGTTTAATCCGAGCAGAGGATCAATGAAACCCTCCGCCTCGTTAGTTCATACTCTGTTCTGTTTCTAGCGGGATACTGTCGTCCATAATTTGAAAATTACTTTTTACGGGTGCAAAGATAATACTTTTTTACGTAAGTAAAGTTATGTCGCTGTATGCTGACAGCAATATTGTTGCCAGTTTACGTTAGCATAGGCTTACTTCTCTGAGAGTATTGCGATACTTCTGGTAATAGTACTGGAGTACTTTCATGGAAGTACCCGAGTACTGCCTAAGAAGTACTCCAATACTTCTTAGGCAGTACTGGCCGTTTATTCAATCCCGCATTTCCCCTCTTCGTTGAAGTAGAAGAAGAGCCCGGTATCTATGCTGACCGGACCATGGATACGGTTTACGGCGGGTTCCCATGCGGGCATCAACCGGAGTACCCGTAAGGCTTCATCGCGGCACTCATCATAGGTTTTCCCCGTATCGCGAGGATACAGTATATTCTCGGGTAGGCTTACGGGATTCTGTAACATTCCTAAGGAATCGATCGTGAAGGAGTAGAAGAGTCGTACCTTCGTGCCCGTACCTTTATAAGATTCGGGATAACGCAGGTTCTGTTCGAAGAAACGGATCATGGCTTCTCTTCCTCCCTTGAACTCGGCCATGGGGCGAGGCTCGTGGAGCCGGCTGGCGAAGCGTGTGTATTCCTCATAATCTTCCGGGTTATCGGATAGGTAGAACGTGGCGGCCAAAGGATAATGGACGATGCCGGCGCCCTGTCCGGTGATGACGGTCTTGCGCACCCGGTACAATCCCGGAGGGTTTTCCTTGAGCTCAGGCATCAAGGTGGCCGAGAAATCGTCTCTTGTCTGGTTAGGAAAGATCGGATAGCCGAGAGCGACGAAGGCGGTGGGTTGCGGGATTCCTTTCCATGCCCTCCCGTCGAAACGCTCGATGAAATACTCTTCGCCTCCCATCCCTTCCAGGTCGGTATGGTTGGTGATAGCGATCTCGATCCGCTCGATGTTGGTTGGGTAGACGTTCGGTCTTACTCGCATGGAGAAGTGGGTGGTGTCCATGCTGATAGCTTCCTCGGGTGGCCGGTCGTAAGGGCCTCCGCCGATCCGGATGAGGGGTGAATTGAATACGTAAGTCTTGAAAGCCTCCACATACTCCTTCTCCGCTATGATAAGCTGTAGGAAGACGGAGTCGTCCGTGTTCCAGAGGGAGGTCAGGTTGCCGCGGATCTTCCGTAGATGCGGGGGAAGGGTATCGTATTCCTTGCCGAAGAACAATTCTATGCTGTCCCGTATCTGCTTGGCGGTCCATCCTTCCGTGGAAACTGAAGATGCGGCATGGGTATCAGTCGGTAACGGTAGGGTATCTTGCCGTGCTATGGATTGGGAGTCGGCTGAGTAGTCGCTACTGTTTTCCCCTTTCTTTTGTTTGGTATGGCAGCCGTATAATAGGCAACCTCCCATGATAACAAATCCGATAAAATACGCTTTCATGATTCGACAGGTTTTAATTCCTAAATATAAAGAATCTTTTTCAGAAATGGGTAAAAGATATTACCTTTGACTCCCCAAATAGAAAGAATGATGGCAGAAGGAACAAGAAATACAGGAAGAGGAAGGAAAAAGCCTGTGGAGATGCTCCCCGATATGGGGCGTCTTCAGCCACAGGCCCGTGAGTTGGAGGAGGCTGTGTTGGGTGCGTTGATGCTGGAGAAAGACGCGTACTCGATCGTCAGCGAGATCTTGAAGCCGGAGTGTTTCTATGAGAAAGCGCATGAGAAGATTTATGCCGCTATCGTAGACTTGGCGTTGAGCCAGCGTCCCGTGGATATGCTTACCGTAACGGAGCAATTGAAGAAACGGGGAGAATTGGAGGATGTAGGCGGACCGTTCTATATCTCTCAACTTACCAGCAAGGTGGCCAGTAGCGCCCATATCGAGTATCACGCCCGGATCATTGCCCAGAAATATCTGGCGAGGGAGTTGATCTCTTTCACGGCGATGATCCAAGGAAAGGCATTTGATGAGACGCTCGATGTAGAGGACCTGATGCAAGAGGCGGAGGGCAAGTTGTTCGAGATCTCGCAACGTAACGTAAAGAAGGATGTCACCCAGATCAACCCCGTCATCAAGGACGCTATGGAGATGTTGCAAAAGGCGGCCCTCCAGAAGGAAGGTCTGAGCGGATTGCGTACGGGCTTCGAGGGGTTGGATAAGATGACTTCCGGTTGGCAGAATTCAGACCTTATCATTATCGCCGCCCGTCCGGCCATGGGTAAGACGGCCTTCGTTCTTTCCATGGCGAAGAATATGGCGGTGAATTTCAATACGCCTGTCGCCCTGTTCTCGCTCGAGATGAGTAACGTGCAGTTGGTAAACCGTCTGATCGTGAATGTCTGCGAGATACCGGGCGAGAAGATCAAGAGCGGACGCTTGGAGAGCTACGAGTGGGAACAGCTGGATTTTAAGATCAAGGAGCTTTACGACGCCCCGATCTTCGTGGACGATACCCCGAGCTTGTCCGTCTTCGAGCTGCGGACGAAAGCCCGTCGTCTGGTGCGTGAGCATGGCATTAAATGTATCATTATCGACTACCTTCAGTTGATGAACGCCAGCGGTATGAACTTCGGTAGCCGTGAGCAGGAGGTGAGTACGATCTCCCGCTCGTTGAAGGGATTGGCCAAGGAATTGAATATCCCGATCATCGCCTTGTCGCAGTTGAACCGTGGTGTGGAAGCCCGTCAAGGCGTGGAAGGTAAGCGTCCGCAGCTAGCCGACTTGCGTGAGTCCGGAGCTATCGAGCAGGATGCCGATATGGTATGTTTCATCCACCGTCCCGAATATTATAAGATTACGGAAGATGAGCGGGGAAATTCTCTGATCGGTCTTGCCGAGATCATTATCGCCAAGCATCGTAACGGTGCCGTGGGGGATGTCCGGCTGCGCTTTAAGAGCGAGTTCGCCAAGTTTATGAACGTAGAGGAAGATATAGCGGTAAGGGAATTCTCCTCAACCATGAACGGTGGAGACCCGATGCCCCCGATCCCATCGCCGGGAGCTGATTTCCTAAGTCAAGGTAGCAGCAACGAGGTTCCGTTTTAATATAGCATGAATGAACGAAAGAGGCGAAAACGTTTGCGGTAGATTTTTCGCCTCTTCTTTTCTGTTTCGTTGGCGAATCCGGTTCGAATCTTCTATCTTTGTGATTGAAAACAAATTACTGAATCAGCCATGACGAGACACTTAGTTCCGGTATCTATATACCTGTCGCTGTTGCTTAGCTGCAACTCGCCGAAAGAATACAAATCCTTTGATGAATACCCTTCCTATGAGGGAGACGATCTGGAGTTGTTCTATTCTCCCACGAAATCCGTGTTCACCCTTTGGGCCCCGACAGCGGAAGAAGTCCGCTTGAATCTTTACGCCTCCGGTGAAGGAGGGGAGCCTGTCCGCCGGTTGCCGATGAAATCCTCGGATAAGGGTACGTGGCGTATCTCCGTGAGCGAGGATCTGAAAGGCTCCTTCTATACCTTCCAGATCCGTATCGGCGATAAATGGCTGGATGAGACTCCCGGTATCTGGGCGAAAGCCGTCGGGGTGAATGGAAACCGTGCGGCCGTGATCGATTGGGCGGCTACCGATCCGGAGGGCTGGGAGGCGGATAAATCTCCCGAGTTGAAAAGCTTCTCCGATATTATCATCTACGAGATGCATCATCGGGATTTCTCGATCGCCGCGAACTCCGGCGTGACGCATAAAGGTAAGTTTCTCGCCTTGGCGGAGGAGGGCACGAAAGGGCCGGGCGGCGTGGCTACCGGCGTGGATCATCTGAAGGAGTTGGGCGTTACCCATGTCCATATCCTTCCTTCCTATGATTATGGCTCGGTGGACGAGACTCGCTTGCAAGATAATGTGTACAATTGGGGGTATGATCCCAAGAACTATAACGCCCCCGAGGGGAGCTATTCCACCGATCCTTACAATCCCGAGGCTCGTATCCGTGAGTTCAAGGAGATGGTGCGGGGGTTGCACCGGAATGGTATCCGTGTGATCATGGACGTGGTTTACAATCATACCTTCGTGGGGGATGGGTCGAATTTCAGTTTGACCGTTCCCGGTTACTTCTACCGTTATAAACCGGACGGAAGCTATTCGGATGCCTCCGGCTGTGGTAATGAGACCGCTTCGGAGCGGGCGATGGTACGCCGCTATATCGTGGAGTCCGTGAAATATTGGGCCGAGGAATACCATGTGGATGGTTTCCGTTTCGACTTGATGGGCATCCATGACGTAGAGACCATGAACGAGGTAAAAGCCGAGTTAACCAAACTAGATCCTTCCATCTTCGTATACGGCGAGGGCTGGACCGCCAGCGATTCCCCGCTACCGGAGGATCAGAGGGCGATCAAGGTAAACGCCCCGAAACTGAATGACGTGGCCGTATTTAGCGATGACCTGCGGGATGCTTTAAAAGGAAGCGTATTCGAGACTACACAGGCCGGTTTCGCCTCCGGAAAGCCGGAAGGTAACGAGGAGTCTATTAAGTTCGGTATCGTAGGCGCTATCCGCCATCCGCAAATCGACTATAACCAAATATTATATTGCAAAGCGCCTTATGCGAACAAGCCTACGCAAGTGATCAACTATGTCTCTTGCCACGATGATCTTTGTTTGATGGATAAGTTGAAGCTCTCGGCCCCGAAAGACGCTACCCCGGATGAGTTGATACGATTCGGCAAGTTGGCCCAGACCATCATCTTCACCTCGCAAGGAGTTCCCTTCATGCGGGCAGGAGAGGAGTTGCTGCACGATAAGAAGGGCGTACATAACAGCTATCAATCGCCCGATTCAATCAATGAGATCGACTGGTCTTTAAAGGCAAAAAACAAGGATGTTTTCAACTATTACAAGGATTTGATCGCCCTTCGTAAGTCGCACCCGGCTTTCCGTATCGCCACGGCCGAGGGAGTGAGGGAGGCCCTTCAATTCCAAGAAGTGAACCAGCCCGGTGTCGTAGCGTATACCTTAGGGGAACATGCGAACGGGGATAGTTGGAAGAAGATTATGGTTATCTTTAACGGGAACCGGAAGGCGGTAACGGTTTCTCTGCCGGAAGGAACATGGATTCCGGTTTGTAAAGACGGTCGGATTTATCTGGACGGTAAAGGTTCCGTACAGGGTAAAACTACCGTAAGCGCCTCTTCCGCCTTGATCTTGAAACAAGATTAATACGGAACTAAATCAAAGAAATCCCCCGGGACATCTCGATGAATACCGAGCGTCCCGGGGGATTTTTTATTAAATCACTTACTTATCTGATTATTTGTAAGCCTCGCCTTTTACAGCTGCGATACCCGGAAGAACCTTACCTTCTATAGCCTCAAGAAGAGCGCCACCACCTGTAGAAACGTAAGATACGCCGTTAGCCAAACCGAATTTGTTAACGCAAGCAACAGAGTCGCCACCACCTACTAAAGAGAAAGCGCCGTTCTTCGTAGCCTCAACGATAGCCTCGCCAACCGTGCGAGATCCGTGCGTAAAGTTCTCGAACTCGAATACACCCGTAGGACCGTTCCAAAGGATCGTCTTAGAGTTCTTGATAACGTCAGCGTAGATAGCCTCGGTCTTCGGACCTATGTCAAGACCTTCCCAACCATCAGGAATCTGATCTACCGGAGCGAAATCAGTCTTAGCGTCGTTGCTGAAATCGTCAGCGATCTTAGCGTCAACAGCCAATACCAAGTTTACGCCTTTTTCTTTCGCTTTCTTGATTAAATCAAGAGCAAGATCCAGCTTATCGTCCTCGCAGATAGACTTACCGATCTTACCGCCTTGCGCTTTCGTGAAAGTATAAGTCATACCACCCGTGATGATCAAGTTGTCTACCTTGTTCAACAAGTTCTCGATGATCTCGATCTTGGAGGAAACCTTAGAACCACCCATGATAGCGGTGAACGGACGTTGGATGTCGTTCATAACCTTATCGACAGCCTTCACTTCTTTCTCCATCAAATAACCGAACATCTTGTTGTCCGTATCGAAGTAGTCAGCGATCAAAGCCGTAGAAGCGTGAGCACGGTGAGCGGTACCGAACGCGTCGTTTACATAGCAGTCAGCGTAAGAGGCCAATCTCTTCGTGAACTCTTTCTGGCTTTCTTTAACGGCTTTCTTGGCAGCCTTCTTCTCCTCGTCAGAAGCGTCTTCAGCCAAACCTCTTGGTTTGCCTTCTTCCTCAGCGTAGAAACGAAGGTTCTCAAGCAACAAAGCTTCGCCCGGTTGCAAAGCGGCAGCCTTAGCGCCGGCTTCTTCGCCAATACAGTCGTTTGCAAACTGAACATCTACGCCTAACAACTCAGAAAGGTGCTTCAATATGTGCTTTAAGGAGAACTTATCAGTAGCGCCTTTCGGACGACCTAGGTGAGAACCGATAATTACGCTACCACCATCCGCTAAGATCTTCTTTAATGTAGGAAGAGCGGCACGCATACGAGTGTCGTCGGTGATGTTGAAGTTTTCGTCCAATGGAACGTTAAAGTCAACTCTTACAAATGCCTTTTTGCCGGCAAAATTGAAATTGTCAATTGTTTGCATAACTATTGTATTTAATGTCTGTATTAAAATGTTCCTTTAATCGCTTGCAAACTTACATAAAATATTTTTATTTGACCGTTTGCGCTTGCTTTAAATTTTATACCAATTTGAAACGTAGCCGTAATCTCCCGTCAGCATAGTCGTAATTCAACAGCTTGAAATGTCCGATCTCGGATGTATTCGCCACGTGCGATCCGATACATGCGCAGGCATCGTAATCGCCTATGCGTACGATACGTAATGTGTCGCTGGCATCATCGGGCAATTTACTTAAATCCACGATACCGCCGGCCTTTTCTTTTGGCATGAACTCGATGGTTACGGGCAGGTGCCGGTCGATCACCTCGTTTATCTTCTTCTCAACCTCGGCCATGACCTCCGCGCTGGGCTCTTCCGCCAATAGATAATCGCATTTAGACTTCTTCCTCTCTATGTGCGCGTTCTTGGATCTGGGACATCCGAACATCCGTACCATTGTCTGGTTTAAGATATGTTCCGCCGTGTGCATAGGAGGATACTCTTGCTTGTTGTGTTCGTTCAGTTGGATTTCTTGTTTCATATATTTGATGTTTTGATTGTATTTCGTGAAAAATATGCTCAAATGTACGAAATAAATCTTTAGTTTTGTAAAGTCATAGAAAACACCTTAAAGGAACGATATGCCAGCTAAGCGCTTATTTGGAATAATATCCATCATATTTCTCTTTGTTACCTGTATATCATGTAAATCCTCTACAGACTTATCGGAGGAGAAGCGTATACTCGTGATTCAATCTTACGAAAAACATTTTCCCGCCTATGAGAAGATGAAGGAAATCATGTCGAGTGATTTGCGGAAGAAGGGGATACATGCGAGTGTCTATTCTTTTTATTTGGATTGTGAGCAATATTCGGAGAAGCAACAGCGACAGAAATTATTCAAGAAACTGAATGAGTTATCGACATGGAACCCGGATATTATTCTGGTCAATGACGATCAAGCCTTGAACGCTTTGATAAGTAGCAGGCATCCCCTCGCTAAATCGATCCCGGTCGTGTTTATGGGGGTTAGTTATCCCAATATCCCGATCATCCGGAAATATCCGAATATGATGGGCTTTTATGATAAACCGGATTATAAGAGGAATATAGAATTGATACGGCGGCTTGTTGGTAATTGCATCGTCATAAGAGTCTCGGACGATACCTTTCAGGATAATATGATGCTGGCGGACATGAATGCGCAGATTCAGGATATTTGTGCCGTGAACAATATATATTCCTTGGATCGGGTACGTTTATCCGGAAAGAACGGGATTTCGATATCGGATATACCTAAGATAAAGCCGGATACGATGTATATAAGCACACTCAGTACGAAATCGGCGAATGCCCTGATTAAGGGATTCGGCGAGAATTATTATAATAAAGCGTATCTGGCAACCAAGAGGGATTATATGACAATCTCGTTGGGGCGGCTCAGCGCCTTTCCATGTTTCTCCGTGATCAATGAGTTGATCGGAAATCAGAATGGCATAGTTGGCGGGTATGTCACTGTCTTTAAGGATGAGGTAGAGGCAGCTGTAAACCGGGTCGTCTCTATCTTGAAAGGAACGCCCCCGTCCGATTTTCCGCAAATCGAAGAGAGTAACAAGGCTTATGTTTTTGATTACGGTGTGTTAGAACGCTGGGGCATTGATAGTAGTAAATTGCCGGAAGGAGCTATTATTGCGAATATGCCGTTTGTCGTTCAATATAAATATTATATATGGGCTGCCGGCTTTGTTCTGTTGGTGATGTTGCTTCTGCTTTTTAGTTACCAAAGAAAGCGATATATACAGGAGGCTTTACATAAGAAGGATGCGCAGGAGAAGTTAAAAAGGGAGAAGACTTTTCTTTCTTTTGCGTTGGATAGCGGCAACATTTTCGCTTTTCGGTATAGCAAAGGGGTATTCGAGTTTGATAATAGATTCTACCATTACTTAGGTATGCCCTGTGTGCCGATGAAAATCGAGGAGTTTCAGGATGCTATACATCCTGAAGAACTGGATAATTTCCTTCGAGACCGGAATCTGCTGGATAGTGGCTTTCTATCCCGGAAAGTGACGCAACGTCGTTGTAACTTTAATAAGAAGGGGTATGAGTGGTGGGAATTTCGCTATGCCCAAAATAAGAATGAGAAAGATTCGGTTTCCGGTGACGAAGCTGTTGAGGTAAGTGGCTTATGCTTGAATATCCAGCGGATAAAAGACACGGAGAATAGCCTTATAGCCGCCCGCCGGAAAGCGGAGGAATCTGATCGGATGAAATTAGTCTTTCTGGCGAATATGAGCCATGAGATACGTACGCCTCTGAATGCGATCGTAGGCTTCTCCTAATTGCTCAATTCGGATATGCCTTTGGAACCGGAGGAAAAGGCGGAGTTTATAGATCTGATTACCAAAAACAGTGACCTGTTGCTTAAGCTGATCAACGATATCTTGGATCTATCACGCATAGAATCCGGTAGCATGTCTTTCTCTTATGAGAACCTCGATCTGAGTAAACTGATGGGAGATATCTTCCATACGCATCAATTGATGATGCCGGAGGGAGTGGAGTTAAAGATAAGGGTTCCCCATGAACCTCTTATCATCCGTTCGGATCATTTCCGGTTGACGCAGGTTTGTACCAATTTCATTAATAATGCGGTGAAGTTTACCGCTAAGGGATATATCGAGATCGGATATGAACTTAGCGCAGATGGAAAATCGATCCTTATTTCCGTGAAAGATACGGGTAAGGGCATTCCTGATGATAAAAAGGAAAAGGTATTCGAGCGTTTCCAGAAACTGGATGAGTTTGCCCAAGGTACAGGCTTGGGGTTAGCGATCTGCCAGAGTATCGTTCATACGTTTCATGGAAGCATATCGTTGGAATCCGAGGTTGGCGTAGGTAGTAAGTTTACGATCTCGCTACCTTATACCCCGGGATTGGAGCTGGAGGAAAGAACTTAATTACCTTCGATGAATCGTTTATTGGCCCTCGCTTCTTCCTGCCATTGGGGGATGACGGTTTCTAAAAACTTTTGTTTGGCCTGTTGCTCGGCTTCCATATCGAGGCCGATATATTGCTGGGCTTTCGCTTTCGTGGAGATATCCGGCATCGGAACATCTTGGGTATAGCCTAGCTGCGCTAAGACCTTCATGATCTGGATGCGGGCTTGGGTAGCCTTATCGAGTCCGCTGCCCAAGATACGTGTGACTTCTTGGGGCGCGTGGAAAGCCGCCCCATGTGAGGCCACGGCGAAGTCCCAACGCCATTGTGCCTGCCGGAGCAGTTTTAATACGTTTTTCATTTGAGATTCCGTAGCGCCTTTGTCCCAAGCGAATTTCGCTTCTATATGGGCTTTTGTCAATTCTTCCTCTACACGCATGCGTATGGCGTAGACTTTGTTTTGCCGTTCATAAACATCCTTGCGTAAGGTCTCCTCACTTTCCCGGTGGCAGGCTTGGCAAGTACGGTCTATCATCGCCAACGGGCTTTTGATATGATGGTTGTTGTACCGGTTCTCATCTTCCCCGACAGCAGGCATATGGCATTCTCCGCAGGAAACGCCTCTTTGCCCGTGAATGCCCATCTGGAATAACTCGAAATCCGGATGTTGCGCCTTTATCAAATGTGCCCGGCTTAATTTATGGGTGAAATCGGTGAAGTTTATGCTATCGTAATAGGCTTCTATATTTTCTACCGTATAACCTTGATCCCAAGGTAAGGTTAGTATACGATCTTCTCCTTGGAAATAATATTCGGCGTGGCATTGGGCGCATACTAGAGATCGCATCTCTTGCTCGGTTACGTCCTCTATACGTAATCCGTTGCGCTTATAGGCACTTTTCAAGAATGAGCGGGTCACGCGCAATCCCATGCTTTGCGGTTCATGGCAGTCTGCGCATCCGATTGGATTTACGATCTCGTTGCCTAGCTCCGCCCATTTCTTCTTATATAAGGTCTTGGCATCGGTGGTCGTTAATAAGCGGGGTATGTCCGGACTTTACATGCCCAGCATGCGGCAGGCTGGGGGCCACTCGTCGGGGTCATGGGAGAGCCGGTCCGCAGGCTTTTGTATAGATCTTCTATGGAATACATATGCCCTCTGGGACTTAGATAATCTTTGGAGAAAGCGTATCCTGCCCATAATACCACCATTACGGGATGTTCGGCCAAGATATCAGCTTGTTGGTTCCCATTAAACAAACTGCGGAAAGTCGTGTCCGAGGTTTGTTTCCAACTTTGATACTCATTGGAATAACGAAGGTCTATAGAGTCGCTGTTTTGTTGATCTATTGGCTGATCATCGGTATCGTCGATGAATTTGATGCTATCTTGTCCGGTAACAGTGGTACGTAAGATCACTAATACGATAATGACGATTAGACTTATGGCTATAGAAGTTTTATAGTGTGCTTTCAAGTGTTTACCTTTTATCTTAAATAAAATATTCTTTGTATTAACTGCGAATATATGAATAATAATGATACGACCGGTAGAAATTGAAAAAATCCTTATTTCATTGCTTCCGAAGACGCTGGATGAAATAAGGATTCTCAAGTGACTCGCATAGGATTCAAACCTATAACCTTCTGATCCGTAGTCAGATGCTCTATTCAGTTGAGCTAGCGAGCCAATCTGTAAATGAATTTGAATATTCAAGTGACTCCTAAAGGATTCAAACCTTTAACCTTCTGATCCGTAGTCAGATGCTCTATTCAGTTGAGCTAAGGAGCCAAGATATATTCTATTGCTATCTTCGAATGGTGACCGCGACAGGATTCAAACCTGTAACCGGCTGATCCGTAGTCAGCTACTCTATTCAGTTGAGCTACGCGGCCATTGTTTCGTGATTGCGAGTGCAAAGGTACGTTTTTGTTTTAAATATGCAAACGTTTCGACTACTTTTTTGCGAATTTAATCTAACATTTTTGGATTGAAGATCAGATAACCAATGTTTAAGCCAAAGTTGAAATTCTCCTTCGGATAACTGTATCCGTTGGCGTACAGACTTATACATAAAAATGGCAATTGCAATACGACCGCCGCTTCACCCATATAATTAAACGAGTGCAAAAACTTACCATAATGCGGGATTCCGACATACGGGTTGTTTTCCGGCACCGTCTTTTGTATTTCATAGAGCGGAGCGAAGCCATACATATCCAACCGGAAGTGCAGAAGCTTGCTTAACTTCAAGATCGGGGAAAGCCCGAAAGCCACATATTGGTTCGCCCGGAACGCCTCGTTGAATACAATCTCGCTATGGGGTGTCGGGGTAAACGCCGGGGCCTGTAATACGCTAGCCGTATAGTTATTCATGAGGTTCTTGCTGGATATGACCATTTCCGCCAAATAACCTAAGTTGAAACGGTTGCTCAGCGTCTGGTATTGGTTCCAGCGCCCTTTCAGTTGCAGCCAGCTATGCACTTTGCGACCAATCGGGGCTTCCGTCGTGGCGGAAGTGGGGGATGGAGTGTACTTCTCCGTACCGGTTACGTATTGGGCGATTAGGAATTGCTGTTTTCCGCTTATCGGGTATTGTTTGGCGTTGAGTGAGTTTTGCTCGATACTTAACGAACCGCTGAATAAATCGTACCAGCTATGGTCGAAAGAGGCGTTCGGGAAAGGTATCGTGGTGCTCTGCAAATAGAAATCGTTCAACCGTCCGTAGGCGAACCCGATCTCCGCTTTCGCGTGGTTGAGGAAGGGGAAGCCTAATTTTAGTTTCATGTACAGTTCTTTCTGCTTAATCATGGCGGGCACTATATCCTCATAAAAGAGGGATTGGCTTTCCGTATATTTCTTGTCCGAGAAGACTCCTTGCCAATTTAAATAAGTGGGGATTTGCGTTTGCAGGTACATCCGGCCACTCAACATGACACCACTAAAGGAGTTACCCACTTGAAAGTTCGAGTTTACGTCGGCGGCGAACCGTCCCAGATATTGATACCCCAATCCTAGGTATAATTGATTCGCTTGATGAGACGATACGTTTCCACCGAAGCCAACCGTGATCTCTTCTTTCATCTTCACGTCCAGATAAAGATCGAATTTCTTCTCTTTCCGGTTATAAACGGCATGCGGCATGATTTCCCTAATCTTGGAATAGGTCAGCATCTTGAAATAAGCCCGCTTGAACTCTTCCATGGAGAACTCGTTATTGATATCCCTGTGTAATTGGGCCTCTATGTATTTACGCTGGGCCTCGGATACGCCCGTCACGTAAATATTACGGAAGATCAGCGGGGGAAGGTTCTCTTTATAGGCTTTTCTTCTTTCGGTAACCTCATTTAAAGGCACTTCCCGGGGAACCCGTTGCTTGATGGAGTCGATCATGGAAAGGGTACGTTTATACCCGATGTCCATAAGCTCCTTGCCTTTCTGGAAATCCAATAAGGAGACGGTGGGAAAACTGAATTTAATCATCATGCCATCTTCCTCCGGTACCTCGTAATCGGTCTTTTGCATGATCATGGTCTCGATCTGGTTATAAGGATTCTCCGAAGGCTTTTTATTCCCTCCCGATACCGTCGATCCGAAAATGAAATCCGGGTGGAACGCGTCTTTCATCGGGCCTACCGGGAAATTATCGTAGATACCTCCATCGAATAAAGGAATACTGTCTTTCCATATGGGCTGGAAGAAAAACGGGAAAGTCATGGAGGCACGTACGGCGTCTCCCAGATCCCCATTCTTAAAGATGATCGGCTTTTTAGTATATATATCCGAGGCCACGCAACGGAAAGGGACAAACAGGTTGTCGAAATTCCACCCCGCCTTTGCCGTCGCCTGCGAGAACAAGGCCATGAACGCCTGATTCATCTGTATGGGATTGATTAAGCTTTGCGGTAAGAAGCTAGCCTTGATCTGTAGGGAATCGGACATATCGATGGAGAAATGCGCGAATTCCGGGGTCGGGTAAGGCTCCTTGAAATAATAGGTATATTGCTCCTCCACCGTACCTGTTTGCCAATAGGAGAACTCCTTGGAAAGCATTAGCTCCAGCATCTCCTCGGGGGAATATCCCATGGCGTATAAACTACCGATAATCGCCCCGATGGAGGTACCGGTAATGTAATCGATCGGTATATTATTTTCTTCCAGCGCCTTGATCACTCCGATATGTGCCGCTCCTTTGGCACCGCCGCCACTGAGTACCAACCCTACTTTCTGGGCGGAAACAATCTGAATGGCAGCAAGGAATAAGGCTATGATAACGGTTATTTTCCTCATATGAACCCAATCTGTTTTTCTTCTCCAAATGTAAGAAGTATTTCTTTAGAAACATAAACATTTTGTTTTTTCGTATTGTTGAGTTATCAATACAATTAAAACAGATGATGTTATGAAAGAGAAAGAATTGAATAGGGAAGAGCGGAATAAGACCGTTATGGAGACCGGTGCTTTGGTCATGGCTGAGTTTTATGCGGATTGGTGCCCTCATTGCCAGAAAATGATGCCGATCGTGAAGGAGTTCAAGGAATTGGAGAAAGGAAAATTAGAAGTGGTACAAATCAATATCGAGGAGGAGAGCGCTCTTGCCGATTTGTATACGGTGGAATCGATTCCTACTTTTATCCTGCTACGGAAAGGGGAGGCTTTGTGGAGACAATCCGGCGAGATGAGCTTGGATAGGTTACGGAAAGTGGTCGAGGATGTCGTGGGCTGAAACTAAAAAAACCGTTCCCCCGAGAAGGAACGGTTTTTTATATATGTGAGGATTGGTTTATCCGATCAGTTCTACGCTACGTTTGATGAATTGGCTTAAGGCCTCTCCCTTCAGCATACCGTTTCCTAACAAAGCAAGGTCGATCAACTGACTAACTGTCTTGTTCGTGCCGGCGTATTCGGCGAGAACTTGGTTGCGTTGCTCACGAAGCTCATCCAGCTTATGGTCGGTGTTGGTCATATCCTCTTTCTCTTGCGCCGTGATCTCATCTTCTTTCTTTTTGCTTTGAGCCTCACGTAAGTCGGCTTGACGAGCCTCCCATCCTTTGATATCGCTAAGGATCGGTTTTAACTTCTCGTCGCAAGCTTGCTCCTCTTCAGTTAATACTTTCTTGATCAACGGATGATCCGTATTCAATACGAAGTTGAAGCTATCCGGCATCTCGCCATAGAAAGACATACCCGGTTGCATAGCGGACATCTCACGCATTCTTCGCATATACTCGCTTTGTGTCAACATGACAGGGTTCGCGTTTTCGCCCAATGCCTCGAATGTTACGTAGAACTCGGTCTTGTTCAATTTCGGCATCTGACTCTTGAATACTTCCTGCATGGCCGTTTTCTGCTCCTCGCTCAAGGTTACCTTACTCGAGTCTTCCTTGCGGATCAGGTTATCGATCGTATCGCTATCCACACGAACGAAGCGGCTCTTCTCGAACTTCTGCTCCAATTGTCCGATCAAGTGTACATCCAATTGTCCGTCCATTTCCAAGACGCTGTAACCTTTGTCCTTTGCGGCTTGTATATAGCTGTATTGCTCGTCTTTATTGGTGGTATACAGATAGATTAAGTTACCCTCTTTGTCTGTCTGGTTGTCCTTGATTAAGTTCTTGTATTCCTCGAAAGTGAAGTATTTGCCTTCGACGTTCTTGAATAAGGCGAACTTAACCGCACGGTCGTAGAACTTCTCATCAGTCAACATACCATATTGGATGAATAGTTTCAAGCTATCCCATTTCTCCTCGAACTGCGGGCGGTCGTTCTTGAAGATCTCTTCCAAGCGGTCTGCCACCTTCTTCGTGATGTGGTTGGAGATCTTCTTCACGTTCTGATCGCTTTGCAAATAGGAACGGGATACGTTCAACGGGATATCCGGCGAATCCAATACACCATGCAATAATGTCAAGAACTCAGGAACGATACCCTCTACGGAATCCGTAACGAATACTTGGTTGCAATATAACTGGATCTTGTTACGATGCAAGTCGATATTGCTCTTGATGCGAGGGAAATATAAGATACCGGTCAAGTTGAACGGATAGTCTACGTTCAAGTGAATCCAGAACAACGGCTCATCCGTCATAGGATATAAGTCACGATAGAACTTCTTGTAATCCTCGTCGGTCATATCGGCCGGTTTGCGAACCCATGCCGGTTTGGTGTCGTTGATTACGTTATCTTCGTCCGTATCTACATATTTGCCATCCTTCCACTCTTGCTTCTTGCCGAATGCGATAGGAACCGGTAAGAAACGGCAGTATTTTGTCAATAAGCCATTGATCTTATCCTTGTTCAAGAAATCTTTATTCTCGTCGTCTATATACAGGATGATATCGGTACCACGATCCTCTTTCGTCGTTTCCTCCAAGGAGTATTCCGGCGTACCGTCGCAGCTCCATTTCATGGGAACAGCGCCTTCTTTGTATGATTTCGTCACGATCTCTACTTTCTTGGAAACCATGAAAGAGGAGTAGAAACCAAGACCGAAGTGACCGATGATAGAAGCGGCGTCGTTCTTGTATTTCTCAACGAACTCCTCGGCGCCGGAGAAAGCGATCTGGTTGATGTACTTATCGATCTCCTCGGCCGTCATACCGATACCCCGGTCAGAGATCGTGATCGTTTTGTCATCGAACTTAACCTGTACGGTCAAATCGCCGAGTTCGCCTTTAAACTCGCCTACGGAAGAAAGCGTTTTTAACTTCTGGGTAGCGTCTACCGCATTAGAAACAAGTTCACGAAGGAAGATTTCGTGATCACTGTATAAGAACTTCTTGATAATCGGAAAGATGTTTTCCGATGTTACTCCGATGTTACCTTGTTTACTGCTCATAGTCTGAATATCTTATTATTTTTATTGTTATTTTGTGCGTATTCCTGATCCTGATCATTCTCAAGATCCGCCTATTCCTATACAAAACGAATGCCAAAATGTTTCGGATAAACTATAAATGACAAAAAGGCAGATGCCGGCTGATAGATTTGCAGCCGGGCATAGTTTGATCAAACCATATCATCTCCTGTCTTGGCGAATGTAACACGGATGGTTTTATGGAATGGGATAAAACGGGATACGATCGCTATGAATAAGGAGATGACTAATAAATACCCCAGTATCTCTTTTAACGCCAATAATAAGCTTTGTTGCTGTAACGTATTATAGAGTGTATTGGTAGCCATTTGCGCTGCCTCGTCGTAGGGATGCCCTTGGGTCAAGGCGTTGCCAAGCGCCTGATTATAGCGTGAGGCGGCTAGAGGATCGGCCAGCGTAACGGTTTCTGATAAGGAATACATATATTTTTGTTCCAAGTGATATAGTATATTACTGTAAAAAGAAGTCGCCATGATAGGGGATAGTACCGAACGGAAAATGATGAGAAAGAAAGCGTTTGACAATAAATATTTAGGATTTAAATCTTCCACGGCAAATAAGGCGAAAGCTATGATTAGAATCATCATGCCCAATCCCCTGAGGAATATAGGAAAGTAGAGCATCTCGTATCTGCTATCCGGTGAGATCCCGAAATAAAGGCTCCCGAAGAACAGGACGAAACAACTCATTCCTCCCGCTATCAAGAAACGAAACCGCCAACGTTGCCACCGGAACCACCAAAAACAGATGAACGCCCCCAAGACATATCCCGGAAGCAAATAAGTATAAAGGGAATAGGTATGGGTGCTGTCTACCTTTAAGATACTGGTCAGGTAGCTGGTCAACAAGGTAGTCGAGGTACTGAAAAACATGACAAGCATCATATAGAAATAACCGATAATGGCTTTCGGCTGGTATAAAGGCGCCAGATTCACGTACGGACGTTCCGAATGATATTGATACCAAATAAATAAAGCGATCAATATCGGGGCGATCATGATATAAAGGCAAATCTTGGGGGATGCCATCCAGTCGAGTACTTTCCCGTAATTAATGACATACATAAGCATTAACAATCCGGTGGATATGATGAACATTTCCCGGATGTGTAGATCGGCCAAGGGGATGGACTTGATCGGCCGGTTATGGCGGAAGCAGATGATTACCACTAGTATGGCCAATAAGATCATCAGCATCATGAAATAATACATATATTTCCAGTCATAATGGTACGCTAACTGTGCGGTAACAAGCATGGACGCTTGTCCCCCTCCGAAAACAAAAGGATAGAAGTAGGAGTAGAATTGGCTACGTATATTTTTAGGGCTGAATATCTTTTGTGCGTACCGGATAAACCACAGCATGAGAAACCCTTTCAGGAAACCGATCGCGAAACTACAGACGATCAATATGTCGGCGTTCTGGGAGCGGGCACAGATCCAGCTTAAGAAGAACTGGGCGACTAAATCCGCTAACAATAAGAATTTTATAGAGAAGGCTTCTAATATCTTCGGAATAATCGGATAGGATACCGCCATTCCCGCCGCTGCCGCGTAATATCCCATGGTTATATCCTCGGTGTTCGTGCCTAGCGTGTTTGATACCTCCAGCATACTGCCGGTGTACGAACCGTTTAGCATCGTAACCGGAAGGATAACGATGAAGATGCAAATCAATCCTAACCAGTCCGGCACCCATTGGCGGATCGGTGCCCCAAGCTCTTTCATCGTGATCATTTGCGTAAGGCTTCTGTTTCAACCATCATGCCTGCTCTTAAGTATTGCGTATCTTCTTGCGATAGATTTTCCAAGTCTATCCGTACCGGGATACGTTGTTGTACCTTGACGAAGTTTCCGGCGGAATTGTCGGTCGGGACCAATGAGTATTTGGAGCCTGTGGCGTCGGAGATTGCGGTTACCTCCCCGTTGAATATCTTTCCCGGCAACGCGTCTACCTTGATACGTACTTTTTGCCCGATATAGATGTGGGGGATCTGGGTCTCCTTGTAATTGGCCGTGATCCATTTGTCTTTATCTCGTACGAGGTAGGATATCGTTTGTCCGGCTTGCACGTATTGTCCGGGCTCTAAGGTCCGTCTGCCTACATGACCGTCGTAAGGGGCGGTTATAACGGTATAGGAAAGGTTTAACCTCGCTAAATCCAGATCCGCTTCTTTTCGTAAGATCGCCGCCTCGGCTCCTGTTGTCTTCTTGCTGGTTTCGGTGAATTGGGAGAAAGCGGCTTTCTTTTGTTCCACCAACGCCTGATATCGGGCTTGCGCCGCCTCGAAAGCGGCTTTGGATTGCTCGTATTGTTGCTCGGGGACCGATTCTTCTTTCAGCAGCCGCTCAAATCGGTGATAATCCTGTTCCAGTTGCCAAAGCTTGGCTTTAGCTTCGGCGATGTTGGCGTCTTGTACGGCGATGTTCGTATGGGAGGTCTCGATACCGGAACGAAGTACGTCTTGTGATCCTTGGGCATCGATCAACGCGGCCTCTGCCTCTTTTACCTTGATCCGATATTCCCGATCGTCCAGTATGAGAAGTGTGTCCCCTTGGTGAACGTACTGGTGTTCCTTGAAACGGACCTCTTTTATGTAGCCGGAGGCACGTATATTTAGTGGGGCGATATATTGGTCCACAAAGGCATCGTTTGTCACCTCATAATTGATGTAACGCCAGAAATAATTGGCTGTCCACCAAATGCCGGAACCGGCTAAAAGGATACATATGGAGTTTAATACTATATTCCGTGTCCTTACTTTCTTTAGTCTTTGATGTTTCTCTTTTAATTCGTTTGCCATAGTCGTTGTTTCTTTTTAGAGACGGCCGCAAGCCTTCTGTAGTTGATAGTAAGTGTAAATCACGTGGGTACGGGCATTCGTGAGCTGTAGCTCCGCGTTGAGGAGAACCGAGTTCGCGTCGAGTAAGTCGGTTAGGATCGCCAATTGGTTTAAATACCGGTTTTGCATGATCCTATAGTTCTCTTGAGCTTGCCGTACGGATAACTTCAAGGCTTCCACTTCTTGTAGAGCCTCCTTATGACGTAAGAACGCGGTGCGTACTTCCATACGGATTTTCTGCTTTTTCTGTTCCTCCTCGTTTTTATGTAACGAGACCATCCATTTGCTTTCCTTTATCTTATGGTTGTTTTTATATAAAGAGGATAAAGGGTAGGAGAGCGACAGCCCTATGTTCCAGTTGTTGTTATACATATCCGCTAATGTTCGGGAGACCGGACGTGCCAATGTGTTCGAGGCATATAGCGATAGGCTGGGTAGCGAGGAGGCTTTAGTCAAACGTATATCGTTTTGGGCTAACTCTGTTTGTTTCCGGAGTAGACGTATCGCCGGATCATTGGAATAGGCTTGGGCTACATAATCTTCGTAAGTTTCTAAAGATACGGTTTGGTCCAGTAACGTGGTATCTGGTTTGAGCAATAGATTCTCATCGAGACCGATCAGGATATCCAATTGCTGTGATACCAGTATGAGGCTATTATCCGTTTCTTGCAAGGATAGGCGGTCGTTGGTTAATTGCATCTCGCTTCTTAATACGTCGTTATTGGTTATCAGTCCCTCTTTTTTCATACGCCGGATATCTTGCAGGCGGCGTTCCGATTCCTCGATATTACGGGAAAGCACCTCACGTTGTTTAAACAGGCTGAAAAGACCGATGTATTGATTTAATAGACCGAGCTTGATGTCACTCTGGTCTGTGAGCGTTTGTAAAGAGGCGACTTCTTTCTCCAGATCCGCTTTCCGGATGGAATACCGGATTTTACCGCCTTGGTATATCGGTTGGGTAAGGTCGATGGCATAGTTCTGGGACCAATCGGGCGCTTCCGGGCGAGTCGGATGGGCGAGTCCTTGCTCAAAGAGGATCGGTTGCCCTACATATCCACCTTTCAAGCCGATTTGCAGGTCTGGCAATTGTGCGGAACGTGCCGTATGGGTTCTCTCTTGCGCTATCGATTCTTTTAAGACGTCTGCTTGGATCTGCAGACTATGCCGTACGCCTCTCTCGAAAAGCTGGTCGATGGTCAAGAAGAGCGAATCGGTTTGGGCGATTGCCGGAAATGTAGCGACCGTCATACAAAAGAGGCTCAATACGTGCTTTTTATATATTCTCAAGGACATTATGTACTGCTTTTAATTCGGATAACATGGTTTCTACGTTCTCTATTCCGATAATATGCTCCGCATGTACATAAACCTGATCAAGGATCGGGCGAATTTGCTTTTTGAATTCTTCTCCTTCCGGGGTTAGGAAAACCAGTTTGTTCCTCCGGTCCTCGGGATCTTCTTTCCGATGGACGTAGCCTTTCTTCTCTAAATTGTTCATTAGGTTTGTCAGACAAGCCTTATCCTTTGCCGTTCTCTCTGCCAAGACCTGTTGGGTGATACCTTGTTCGTGCCATAGGCAACTCAAGATTTGAAGCATCTCAAATGTTATACCGGCGTTGTTCTTTTTCAGCGTTCGTTGCATAGACCGACGAAATGCCATGCGTGTGCGGACAACTTGTAACATAAGTTCCCGGAATTCTTTACCTTCTACCATTACTTATAATTCTTTTAAACTTGCTGGGCGCGAAGATAGCGTTTTTTCTCGGATTAGTCAAATGTTTAACTAATTAGTGTCTCGCTAATAAAGTATGTTTGCCATCTAGGTGGCACAGCTTTGCCATCGGCGTGGCACGGGCTTGCCATCACTATGGCACGGGTATGCCATCAGCGTGGCACAGCTGTGCCAAGGCGATGGTAGATGTTGGCACAGTATGTGTATGAAAGACAGGTGTATAGAATGAAGGCGTAACAAACCCGTGGAGTGATTCGTTACGCTTTCTGTTTAGTTCTCGTTTACGAGTTTAAGATGCATTCTTCTTTATCCAAACGCCTCCTTCAATTGCTTCACCCATCGCTCGATTCGTTTGTCGGTTTGATCCGGTTGGTTTTCCAAATCGAGGACTAAGCCTAGTAATTTGCCATTTTTCAAGGCTTTGGAGGCATTAAAGAAATAATCATCCGAAGAGGTCTCGCCTACTAAAGTCGCTCCACAGGAGGTGAAAGCGTCCGCCAATATGCCGACTCCATCGGCGAAATTATCCGGATAATTCGTTTGATCTCCAAGACCGAAAATAGCGACCTTCTTATTTTTAAGGTCTAAAGTGACCAGTTCCGGGATGATCTCGTCCCAATAGGTGGGAAGCTCGCCATCGAACCAAGTAGAGGTTCCTGCGATTATATGGTCGTAAGCCTCGAAATCTCTTTTCCATGCGCTTTCAATAGGGATGATATCGATCTGATCCTCCCCGAAAGCTTTTCTTATTTTATTGGCGACAAAGGTTGTTTTCTCTGTGCCCGTTCCGTAAAATAATCCTGTTTTCATTGTGATACTTTTAAAGATTTAACGAATGTGGATCTAATAAAGCAGCAGTTCTTTTGCCGCATGATAGATGGTCTCCTCGTTGGGGAGGATGGCCCGTTCCAAGACCGGATGGAAACCAACCGGAGTGAATAGGGAACCTACCCGTTGGATCGGAGCATCCAAGTACTGGAATAGTTCCGAGCCGATGATACCGGCAATTTCCGCTCCGAAGCCAGAGAAGACCTTGTCCTCATGTACGATCAATACTTTACTGGTTTTCTTCACCGAGTTGAAGATCGCCTCTTTATCCAATGGTATCAAGGTACGAAGATCGATAACCTCCAGTTCCCAGCCTTTTTCTTTGTAAAGAAGCTCGGCTACGTTGAGGCAAAGATGGGTCGTATTGCCATAAGTGATGATCGTCAGATCTTTTCCCGGACGGCGGATACGGGCTTTCCCAAACGGAACCTCGAAATCCTCGGGGACAAAGGTGGAGGCTTCTACCGCGTTGTAGAGCGCTTTCGGTTCCAGATAGAGCGTAAAGCCTTTAGAACGCATACTCGTCCGCAACAGTCCGGCGGCATCATCCGCAAAAGAGGGATAAACAATCCGGGCACCGGGCAGTGAGGTCAATGCGCCCTCAATGGTCTGGGAATGATAAAGCCCTCCTCCGATATAGCCTCCGGAGGCTAGGCGCAAAGTGATGTTTGGGGTAAATTGCCCGTTGCTGCGCCAATACTCATGCGTACATTCCACGTATTGCTCGACGGCCGGCCAGAAGTAATCGGCGAATTCCGCGCCCTCGATCACTACATGGATCTTCGGGTCAAAGCGGCACATACCGTTCGCTGTCCCTACGATATAATCCTCGGCGATAGGGGCGTTGAAGACTCGCTCGATACCGAATTCTTGCTGCATGCCTTTCGTGATGTTGAATACGCCACCCTTTTCTTTATTGGCTACATCCTGTCCCCAGATAAATGTATCCGGGTTGTGCCGGAACTCCGCTTTCAACGTCTTGTTGATCGCCGTAACTAGCGTTTCTTTCTCTCCTTCCTTGTTTTGAACACCTTCTTTGTATTTCTGAGGTTGATAAGGTTCCGGGAGGACGTAATCCTTGACGGTAGACGGATCGGGATCGGGGGCGGCCATCGCTTTCCGATTGGCGGCTTTCAGGTCTTTAGCCGCTAGATCCGCGATCTCTTTCAATTCTTCCTCGGTGAAACGTCCGTAACGAATCAGCATGCGATGGAATTTGTATAAAGGATCGGCGGATTTTACATAGGTAAGCTCGTTCTCATCACGATACAAGGTATGTTTATCGGAGTTTGAGTGGGAGCCTATCCGTACGCAATTGGCCTGAACGATTACGGGAGTCCGGTTGGCGATCGCGTACTCCTTGGCCTCGGTCATGGCATTCATGGAATCGAACACGTCTTTTCCATTGCAATGGATAATACGTAAATTCTTGAAGCCAGAGAAGTTATCGGCAACTTTACGATTGGCCGTCTGGTCCTTTTTGGGGACAGAGATACCATATCCATTGTCTTGGAAGACAAAGATAACCGGCAGTCGCTCATTGCTGGCGCCATTGATTGCCTCATACACATAGCCTTCGGAAGCGGCCGATTCACCGTGCGAGGTAATCGCTACGCCTTTCTGTCCATAGTAAACCATCGCCCGTGCCACGCCGGCGGCATGGAGATCGTGAGTCGCCGTAGCGGAAGAAACGTTCTCGATATGCCATTCCATCTTAGAGAAGTGGTTAGACATGTGGCGGCCGCCACTGGTCAGATCGGTCGCCTTGGAGATACCGTTCAGGATGATCTCCTCGGCGGTCATTCCCGCCGAGAGAACCGTCAACATATCCCGGTAATAGGGGAAGAGAAAGTCCGTGTCCTTATCGAATACTTGTCCCATGGCGAGTTGTATCCCGTCGTGCCCGGCATACGGGGCATGATAAGACCAGCCGAGAGATTGCAATAAATAGGAGGGAGCCTTCTCATCGATCGCCCTTCCGAGCGTCATAAGGTAAAACCATTTCCTGAGAGTCTCCTTATCTGTTGTTTTTATATCATACTTTTTCATGTTGTTCTATTATATATAATGTATTAAGCGTTCCAATTCTCTAGTTCGTCGGCGATGGAACGTAAAAAGGCTCCCGCCAAAGCTCCGTCCACGATACGATGATCGTAGGAGAGTGAGAGGTACATCTTGTGACGGATAGCGATCGTATCTCCCTCGGGCGTCTCTACTACCGCAGGCTTCTTCTCGATATAACCGACGGCTAAGATCGCTACTTGAGGCTGATTGATGATCGGGGTGCCGAACAGACTCTTGAAGGTTCCGAAATTCGTAATCGTGAACGTTCCGCCTTGGATGCTATCCGGGGCGAGCTTATTCTCACGGGCTTTAGCCGCCAAGGTATCTATTTGTGAGGCGAGGCCACTTAGGTTCAGCTTATCGGCATCGTGTATAACCGGGACAATTAAATTTCCGTCGTTTAAGGAAACCGCTATACCTATATTAATAGGCTTCTTTAGGATGATATTGTAACCGTCCACGGATGAATTTACTAATGGATAGGCTTTCAACGCTTTGGCTGTCGCTTCGGTAATAGCCGGCATATAAGTTAGGTTGATGCCTTCTTGCTTGAAGAATTGATCCTTCACTTTTTTACGCCAGTTAACCAGTCGGGTCACGTCTACCTCGATAACCGACGTCACATGCGGAGATACTTTTTTCGATAATACCATATGGTCCGCAATGATCTTACGTACACGATCCATTTCTCTCACCTCGTCTCCTTGGGCGAGTGGAGCAGATGGAGTGGCCGCTGTCATAGGCATGGAAGGAGCGGTCGGCGGCGCTACCGTAATTGTTGGCGTGCTCGTAGCCGTTTGCTGCATGGAAGAAACAGGAGCCTGTTTCGGCTTCGGCATTTCCGTACCTTTATTTTTGTGATCGATATACGTTTGAATATCTTTCTTACTGAGACGTCCCAGATATCCGGTACCCGGAATATGATCCAGTTCATCTTGCGATACACCGGCAGCTTTCGCTAATTGCAATACGACGGGAGAATACCAACGATCTTCCTCTTGGGAATTTTTTGATAATTCCTTTGGGACGGGGGCGGGGACTTGTTCTTTCGGTTGAGTAGCCTCCGAGGTTTCCGGCTGAGCTCCGTTATCCTCTCCTTCACCTTCGATCTCAAGGATCGCTACGACTGTACCGACCGCTACGGTGTCTCCCTCATTAAAAAGAAGTTGTTTTACTTTTCCCTCAACGGGGGATGGAATCTCAGCGCTTACTTTCGCTGTGCTTACTTCGAAAAGGACATCATCTTCCTCTACGGTATCACCTACCTTTACCGACCATGAGATGATGGTTCCTTCTGTAATACTTTCGCCCAACTTAGGCATCTTTATCTCAAATGTAGCCATATTTTGATTTTTTAATTACTGTTATATAGTGTAGAGACGGGGCGTGCCCCGTCTCTACAAACGGTATATAATAAGAACAAAGATCAAGAAGGTAAGTTTCTGTATTATAGTGTATAAGTGTTAAAGTTCCAGCTGGCTGTAGCATATTTCTGCTCTTTAAGCCGATAGATGGCTTCCAAGTCTGCTTGCGTGAAGGAATAATCCTGTATGCCGGGATTATTGATCGTGAAATAGTAAAGAAGCGCTTTCTTAAAATGCTGGATGGAGATAGAAGCCGGAAGATGGGCGCTGATATTCGTGACCGGACTCCGTACAGATTTAACGAATGTCGATCGTTTACCTCCTGTTTTCTTTGGTGTTTGACGGGATGTACTTTTCAAGGAGGTGACGAGCCTATCCAGATCGGTGGAAAACAATAAGGTAGCATGGTGCATATACCGATTCTTATGGATACTCTGTGCGCTACCCGATATTTTAAATCCTCCGATAGTTAATCCTTTCCGTTCATCCACCTCGACATGTACTCCCAATGTCTTGAGAAAATTCATGATCTGGATGGTATATTTGTCGGTCTGCATAATCTGGCCGGTCTCTATAAATGTAAGATTCAGGTTTCCCGGATCATGGTAAACGGCACCACCACCGGAAAACCTGCGCGCTATCTTGATTTGTTGGTCTTGTACGAATTTGAGATTTACCTCGGCCCATACATCCTGATGCTTACCGATCACGATTGATGGTTCATTCTGCCAAAGCATGAAAATATTCTCTTTGAAATTCTTGAGCAGATACTCTTCGGCGGCCAAATTGAAGTATGGATCCGTTTGTGTATTGTGAATGCAAAGCATCAGGAAACTGTTTTAGTTAGGCGTTTTATTAGATATATAAACTTTCGTGGAGGATCTCACTGACTGTCGGATGCGGGAAAATATTTTTCTTAAATTCATCGACTGTATAACCATTCTCGACAGCGATTCCGGCGGTGACGATAATCTCGGATGCCGGATTCCCTAGTAGATGGCAACCGATGATACGATCCTCGTCGTCCGTGATCAGTTTACATAAACCATTACCATTCTCGTTCTCTGCGACGAAACGTCCGGAATAGGTCATCGGGATCTTTTGAACACGAAAACTTTCCCCATTCGCTACCAATTCCTCTTCTGTCTTACCCACGCTCGCCAATTCCGGATTCGTATAAACTACCGCCGGAATGGCTTTATAGCTCATCTCGTCCGGTATGCCTAGGATATGGTGTATGGCAACTTCCGCTTCCCGGTAAGCCGTATGTGCCAGCAGGGAAAAACCGGTAATATCTCCAGCCGCATATACATGTGGATGGGAAGTCAGCATATGTTCGTTTACCTTTACACCGGCCCCTTGTATTTCGATCGCTAGATTTTCTAGTCCCAGACTCTTTGTAATCGGACGGCGGCCCACGCTCACCAATATTTTATCGGCTTCAATCGTGTCTGCCTTGCCGTTTTTCTCAACAAAGACTTTCTCTGCCGATACCTCTGTAACTTTGGTATTCAAGAAAAACTCTACGCCTTTTTTCTTATACTCGGATCGAAGCATCGCTGAGGTTTCTTTATCCATATTCCCTAATATCTCGGGTAGCATCTCGATTACCTTCACCTTTACGCCCATACTGTTAAAGAATGAGGCGAACTCCATTCCGATCACGCCACCACCGATAATCGCTAACGATTTTGGCAAATCGTTGAGATCAAGGGCTTCCCGGGAAGTCCAATACTTGACCTCTGATAACCCTTTGATAGGAGGGATCACGGTTTCAGAGCCTGTGCATACTAACACATTCTTCACTAAATACTCTTTTCCATCGCAGTGAATCCGTATATTTCCAAACTCCTCTCCGGTGATTCGTGCCTCTCCTTCTACGATGGTGACGCCGTTACCCGTAAGCCGGGCTTTTACCCCGAGCGTAAGTTTACGGACGGTCTTGTTCTTCCGGTCGATAATCTTTGCCAAGTCGAAACTTGGGTCTTTCATCGCCACTATACCATATTTGGAGGCACTTTTGATACTGTCTAGTATCTTGGCGGAGTATAAAAGAGTTTTTGTCGGGATACATCCCTCGTTTAGGCAGACGCCACCGATAGCGTTCTTCTCGAAAAGGATCGTTTTTAATCCATTCTCCGAAGCCCTTTCGGCGGCGGTGTAACCCGCAGGTCCACCGCCTATGATTGCTATGTCATATTCCATATACATTATTATAATTATTTGAATACTAAAATTCGTTCCTCTAATGGAGCGAATTGTTTTTCTCCCGGTTCCTGGGTAGAGGTTCCGAACGGCATCTCGGCGATCAGTTTCCAGTTCGGATTGATATGCCATTGTTTAGCGACCGCCTCGTCGATCAACGGGTTGTAATGTTGCAAAGAAGCGCCGAAGCCGGCGTCTTCCAGCATAGTCCATACCGCGAATTGATGCATAGCCGATGTCTGTTGGGACCATACCGGGAAATTCTCTTTATAAGAAGGAAATTGCTTCTGTAAGCCTTCTACTACCGCTGTATCCTCGAAAAAGAGGACCGTGCCATAGCCAGCCTCGAAAGAATTATCTATCTTTGCCTCGGTAGCCTTATAGGCTTCGGCGGGGACGATTTTACGAAGCGTGTCTTTTACGATTTCCCAAAGCTTCTTGTGGCTTTCACCCAGTAGCAGTACGATTCTCGTAGACTGCGAATTGAATGCGGAGGGAACGTGAGTGACCGCTGTCTTAATAATCTCATGAATCTCGTTGTCGGAAATGGGAGAGTTGTTACCTATTCCATAATGTGTCCGGCGATGCTGGATCGCTTCTTTAAAACTTCTTGCCATAATGAATATCATGTTATGTTGTTATATACCTATAACTAATTTAAGACATGATTTGTTGAGGAAAAAATATTTGAGAATTCTTGCGGATAAATCAAAATAATTCTTACCTTTGCACCCTGTAAAGATAAGACTCTATTAGAATCTTCGTTTTTGTTCATGATGCTAGTTCAGAAAGGGAAGACACATAGCAGGAGTTGACTTAAATTTCGTATAATTTAAAAGAACAGATTAGAAATGTCTAAAATTTGTCAAATTACTGGAAAGAGAGCAATGGTTGGAAACAACGTTTCTCACTCAAAGAGAAGAACGAAGCGTAAGTTCAATGTCAACCTGTTTACGAAGAAGTTCTACTGGGTAGAGCAGGATTGCTGGGTTAGCTTGAATATATCTGCGGCTGGCTTACGTACAATCAATAAGTTAGGTTTGGATGCGGCTATCAAGATGGCGGCTGAAAAAGGTTATTTGAACGCATAATTTGTGGAGGATATAGAAAATGGCAAAAAAAGCAAAAGGAAATAGAGTACAGGTAATCCTTGAGTGTACAGAGCACAAGGAAAGTGGAATGCCGGGTATGTCTCGCTATATCACTACGAAGAATAGAAAGAATACTACTCAGAGATTGGAATTGATGAAATACAATCCGGTTTTGAAGAAGATGACGTTACACAAAGAAATTAAGTAATAGGAGATTTTAAACGATGGCAAAAAAAGCAGTTGCAACATTTAAGAAAGGTGACGGTCGTACTTATTCCAAAGTGATTAAAATGGTTAAGTCTCCGAAAACAGGTGCATACATCTTCCAAGAAGAAATGATCCCTAACGAAGCAGTAAAAGATTATTTCGCTAAATAATTAAGTAGCGAATAATAAAGAATATAAGAGGCTTCTCTCCGATAAAGCGGAGGGAAGCTTTTTTTGTACCCTAAACTTTTGAAAGTATAGTTGGTTACAAATAAAATATTTTCTTAATTTTGTTGGGTTAATTTGTAGAGATGGGGCATGCCGTGTCTCTTCCCATCCAAATGGTAGTTTGTGTGAAATAATAATATAACAAGATAAAATATTAAAGCTATGAGATTCGATGTATCCAGCACTGCGCTATTATCACGTTTACAGTCTATAAGCAAGGTTATCGCTTCCAAGAACTCTTTACCGATTCTGGACAGCTTCCTTTTTAACCTAGAAGGAAATACGCTTACGGTGACAGCTTCCGATGCCGAGACCCGGTTGGTGACTTCCGTAGACGTCATGAATGCCCAAGGTGCCGGACTCTTTGCGGTTTCCGCCAAGATACTGCTCGATCCGCTGAAAGAGCTTCCCGAACAACCGCTTACTTTTGATATCAATGATGAGAATTTGGAGATTTTCATTCATTTCCAGAATGGTAAGTATAATTTTATCGGTCAGAAAGGGGACACATATCCGCAGCAGAAGCCGTTGAATGATAACGCTATCTCTATCTCGATGGATGCCCAGATGCTGTTAAACGGCATCAGTCGTTCCTTGTTCGCCACGGCCGATGATGAGCTTCGCCCTGTAATGAATGGTGTCTATTTCGATATCCATACGGATGATTTGACGTTCGTGGCATCAGACGGACATAAATTGGTTCGCTTGCGTAACTTGGCGGTGAAATCCCCGGAACGGGCTTCTTTCATTTTGCCGAAGAAGCCGGCTAATTTATTGAAGAATTTGTTGGCGAAGGAGTCGGAGCAAGTATTGATTAAGTTTGATGATAACAATGCGTATATTACTTGCACGAACTTCGAGATGGTTTGTCGTTTGATCGAGGGGCGTTACCCGAACTATAATAGTGTGATTCCTCAAGAAAACCCGTTTAAGGTAACGATCGATCGTATCTCTTTCTTGAATGCTTTAAAGCGTGTTTCTGTCTTTTCTAATCCGGCGAGCAGCTTGGTGAAGTTGCACTTGAAGGATAGCTTGATTACGGTTTCCGCCCAAGATATCGATTTCTCCACTTCTGCGGAAGAGCGTATTGTTTGTCAGTTTGACGGGACGGAGTTAAGCATCGGTTTTAAGGCTACATATCTGATTGAGATCCTTGGAAATATCAGCTCGGAAGAGGTTGTATTAGAATTAGCGGACCCTTCACGTGCCGGCTTGATCGTTCCTTCTGAGAATGATGAGGACGAGGACTTGCTCATGTTGCTGATGCCGATGATGTTGAATGACTAATAAATAAATAATGCAGTTAAACTTAAGGAACCCGCTGGTCTTTTTTGATTTAGAGACCACGGGTATAAATATCGTAAAGGACCGTATCGTAGAGATTTCCTACGTGAAGGTCTTCCCAAATGGGAAAGAAGAAACGAAGACACGCCGGATAAATCCCGGTATGCCTATTCCCCCCGAATCTACCGCTATTCATGGCATAACCGATGAAGATGTAAAAGATTGTCCGACCTTTAAGGAGATCGCTAAATCTTTGGCAACCCAGATCGAGGGTTGTGATTTGGCCGGATATAATTCCAACCGTTTTGATATACCCATGCTTGTCGAGGAGTTTCTGCGTGCGGGTGTGGATATCGATTTGAACCGGCGCAAATTTATCGATGTACAGACGATTTTCCATAAGATGGAGCAACGTACGTTATCTGCCGCTTATAAATTCTATTGCAATAAAAGCTTGGAGAACGCTCATACGGCTGAGGCTGATACGTTGGCTACATATGAGGTGTTGAAAGCGCAGCTGGATCGCTATCCGGATTTGAAGAATGACGTTGCTTTCCTTTCCCAATATTCCTGCTACTCGAATAATGTGGATTTCGCCGGACGTATGGTTTACAACGATAAAGGCGAGGAGGTTATTAACTTCGGTAAGTATAAAGGCCGTTTGGTAACGGAGATCTTGAAGTCGGATCCGGGTTATTATTCTTGGATCATGAATGGCGATTTCCCGTTGAATACGAAGAAAATGTTGACAGAGATCCGTTTGAGAGACTTTAATTCAAAATAAGGCGATGAATAATTTTGAGTTTTGCAATCCTGTAAAGGTTGTGTTCGGCAAAGGAAGTATTGCCCGTTTGTCTGCGTTAATTCCAGAAGGAAGTAAGGTTCTGGTGGTATACGGTGGCGGTAGCATTAAGAAAAATGGCATTTATGAGCAGGTGACGGCAGCTTTGAAAGACTTCCATACCTATGAGTTTGGTGGTATTGAGGCGAATCCCCGTTATGAGACTTGTATGAAGGCTGTTGAGTTGGTGAAGGGGGAGAATATCGATTTCTTGCTGGCGGTAGGCGGCGGATCAGTGATCGACGCTACGAAATTTATCGCTTCGGCTACGTTTTTCGAGGGAGATCCTTGGGATATCTTGTCGAAAGGTGGCGTGATAAAGAAAGCGCTTCCTTTAGGAGTAGTGCTGACTTTGGCCGCTACCGGTTCGGAAATGAATGAACGGGCGGTAATTTCCCGGGAATCTGTCCATGAGAAATTGAATTTCATGTCTCCGTTGGTGTTCCCTAAGTTCGCTATCTTAGATCCGCAGGTAACTTATTCTTTACCAGAGCGACAGGTGGCTAACGGTGTCGTTGACTCGTTTATCCATGTGGTCGAGCAATACCTGACTTATCCGGTGAACGCTAAGGTTCAAGATTATTTTGCCGAAGGATTGATGAAGACAATCGTGGAAGAAGGCCGCAAGGTCTTGCAAAACCCGAATGATTATGATATTCGTGCTAATTTGATGTGGGCGGCTACGAATGCCTTGAACTGTTGGATTGGCCAAGGAGTACCCCAAGACTGGTCCTCACACCGTATGGGATATGCATTGACGGCGCAGTTCGGCTTGGATCATGCCCAGACTTTGGCGGTTATCTTGCCGGGTGTCATGACCTATATGCGTAAGGAGAAAGCGGCGAAACTGATCCGGATGGGAGAGGTCGTATTTGGTATTACCGAAGGATCTGCCGATGAAAAGGCGCAAAAGTCAATAGAGGCTACGGAAGATTTTTTCCATTTCATGGGATTAAAGACCCGTTTTTCCGACTATGGGATCAAGGAGTCCGACTTGGATGCTTTGGTGGAACCTATCGATCGAATGGGATGGAAACTTGGCGAATATGGCAATATAAACTCAAAAGTAGCCAAAGAGATTCTTTTGTTGAGGTTGTAGAGACGCAACGTGCTACGTCTCTACTGGCAAAGATAAATTGATTCGATATATGACATTGAAAGATAAACATATTATATTAGGAATTACGGGGAGTATAGCCGCATACAAAGCCGCTTATATCATCCGGGGATTGGTGAAAAAAGGAGCCGAGGTACAAGTGGTTATCACGCCGGCGGGAAAAGAGTTTATCACTCCGCTTACGTTATCGACGTTGAGTAGCCACCCTGTAATCAGCGAGTTTTTTTCCAATAGGGATGGTACATGGAATAGCCATGTGGATCTGGGGCTTTGGGCGGATGCCATGTTGATTGCTCCGGCTACCGCTTCCACGATCGGTAAGATGGCGAACGGAATCGCCGATAATATGCTGATAACTACTTATCTTTCTTGCAAATCCCCTGTATTCGTGGCTCCGGCCATGGATTTGGATATGTTCGCTCATCCGAGTACCCAACAGAATCTGGAGCGCTTGCGTTCATTCGGTAACCGGATTATCGAACCTGCCGAGGGGGAATTGGCGAGCCATTTGGTTGGTAAAGGCCGGATGGAAGAACCCGATAAGATTATCGAGGTTTTGGAAGACTTCTTTTTCGCTCAAAAAGATCTTGAAAAAAAAAAGATCTTAATAACAGCAGGTCCGACATATGAAAAGATAGATCCCGTACGTTTTATAGGTAATTACTCTTCCGGTAAGATGGGGTTCGCTTTAGCGGAAGCTTGTGCGGAGAGAGGGGCGGAGGTGACTTTGGTCGCTGGTCCAGTCTCTTTAAAAACACATCATCCGGCTATTAAACGAATCGATGTTGAGTCTGCCGGGGAAATGTACCAAGCGGCGATAACCGCATTCCCGAGTAGCGATGCTGCCATATTATGTGCCGCTGTCGCCGATTACCGTCCGGAGAATGCTTCCGAGCAGAAGATCAAACGGGAAACAGAGGGAGAGATGACGCTTCATTTGGTTCCGAACCCGGATATCGCCGCCTCTTTGGGTGCGATCAAGCGGGAAGGACAGGTCATGGTGGGGTTCGCCCTGGAGACGAACGACGAGGCCACTCATGCCGAAGGTAAACTGAAGCGGAAG
Organism: Parabacteroides sp. AF27-14; assembly: GCF_003635425.1. NCBI lineage: Bacteria > Pseudomonadati > Bacteroidota > Bacteroidia > Bacteroidales > Tannerellaceae > Parabacteroides > Parabacteroides sp. AF27-14. The sequence goes on along the minus strand of NZ_QTLZ01000010.1, from coordinate 74,245 downwards.
AATCTCGATTTCATCGTCTTGAATTCTTTACGAGACCAAGGTGCCGGTTTCCGTTGCGATACCAATAAGATCACGATTATCGACAATGCCGGAGGAGTAACGAGCTATCCGCTCAAAACGAAGCGGGAGGTAGCCTCTGATATCGTAAATAAGTTGGTAACATTATTGAAATGAGAAAAGTAAGAAGACTGTTTTATCTATTCATGCTTTGCGCCGCTCCTTTTTGTGGGAAGGCGCAAGAGTTGAACGCCCGTATCACGGTAAACGGAGACAAGATCGCGACCGCTAACAAGCAAATCTTCACGACCTTGCAGAACTCCTTGACTGAGTTCGTGAATAACCGGAAATGGACGGATGCCACGTTTGCTGTCAATGAGAAGATCGATTGTACGATGACGATTATCGTGAATGAATTGGATGAGACGAACTTCAAGAGCGAGATCCAGATACAAGCCCGCCGTCCGGTCTATAATTCCAGTTATACAACTACTCTTCTGAATTTCAGGGACCAACAGTTGGATTTTGAATATACGGAGGGAGAGCCATTGGACTATAACTCAAATACGCTGACCAGCAATCTTACGGCCACTATCGTGTTTTACGTCTATGTGATCTTGGGGCTTGATTTCGATAGTTTCGCCCCGAAAGGTGGAACTACCTATATACAGCAGGCCCAGCAAATCGTGAACATGGCCCAGTCCGAGATGTCGTGGACGGGCTGGAAAGCTTTTGATAGCAACCAGAACCGCCATGCCGTAGCGACGGCTTTGCAAGATAACGCATCCGACGCTTTCCGGGAAATGTGGTACACGTATCACCGGAAAGGACTCGATGAAATGGCGGCAAATCCGGATCGCGGACGTACGACGATCATCGGTGCGCTTCCCGCCTTGCAGGAAGTAAAGAAAGCCCGGCCTACTTCTGTGCTTCTACAAATGTTCGCCGACGCTAAATTAGATGAGATTATCGCGATTTATTCGAAAGCGACCACACAAGAGCGGCAAGAGGGCTATAAGATGCTGTTCGAGATCTATCCGGCACAATCCACTCGCTTGGAAGAGCTTCAAAAACCAGTAAGGTAAAATAGTTATGTTGAAATCCTTATTTATACAGAACTTTGTCTTGATAGACAATTTGGATATCCGCTTTGATAAAGGCTTCTCGGTGATAACGGGTGAGACCGGAGCGGGAAAATCTATTATATTAGGAGCCTTGTCATTGGTGCTGGGACAACGTGCGGATGGCAAGAGTATAAAGAAAGGTTCGGATAAATGTGTGATCGAGGCCGTATTTGATGTCTCAAAATATCAGTTGGAGCCTTTCTTCTTAAGTAATGACCTTGAGTACGATGCGGATAGCTGTATTTTGCGCCGGGAGCTTTATGCCTCCGGCAAATCCCGTGCCTTCGTCAATGATTCTCCGGTTTCCCTTACGATCTTAAAAGAGTTGGGAAGCCGCTTGATCGATATCCATTCGCAGCATCAGAACCTATTGTTGGGCGATAACCGTTTCCAGCTGAAAGTGATCGATGTAATGGCCGAAAATGAGATCTTGCTCATTCTTTATAAGAAGGAATTTACCCGTTATCAGGCGTTGCGAAGGGAACTGAAAGATTTGAGGGACAAAGCGGCTCAAAGCAAGCAGGAGGAAGACTATATCCGTTTTCAATTGGAACAACTGGACGAAGCCAACCTTCAACCGGATGAGCAGGATGGGTTGGAGCAAGAGCAAGAAACTCTCTCGCATGCGGAGGAGATCAAAAGCTCTTTATATAAGGTAACCGAACTCTTGGACGGCGAGGAGCTAGGAGCCATCCAAATACTCAAGGAAGCCCTTTCCACCGTGGATTCCTTAGAAAGATATTTCCCGAAAGCCAAGGAGATCTCCGAGCGAATCCGCTCGGCTTATATCGACTTGAATGATCTGGCTTCCGAGACAGACGTTTTAAAGGAAGATGTAGAGTTCAACCCGGAACGATTGGAATGGGTGAATGAACGCTTGAATACTCTTTATACGCTCCAGCAAAAACACCGTGTCTCCACCGTGAATGAATTGATCGCTATACGGGATCAATACCAAGAGCAATTGCGTGCGATCGATTCTTTCGATGAGCAAATCGGTTTGTTAGAAAGTCAATTGGATGCCTCGTATAAAGAGTTGCTTCAACAGGCCTCCGTGCTTAGCGAGCAGCGTAAAGTCGCTTCCACGGCGATGGCCTCGCAATTGGTCAAGATGATTATTCCGTTGGGGATGCCGAATACCCGTTTCCGTGTGGACATCCTTCCTCGCAAAGAGCCGGAGAGCGATGGAATGGACGATATCCGATTTATGTTCTCCGCCAATAAGAGCGCGGAATTGCAGCCGGTAGCCCAAACCGCTTCCGGAGGTGAGATCTCCCGGTTGATGCTCTGCATTAAGGCTATGATTGCCGGGTTCACCGCTTTACCTACTATTATCTTTGATGAGGTAGATACGGGGGTATCGGGTGATATCGCCGATAAAATGGGGGATATCATGCAAGAACTTGGAACAAAGATGCAAGTTTTCGCTATCACCCACTTACCTCAGATAGCGGCGAAGGGGCAAGCTCATTATTTTGTTTATAAGAAGGATACCAAAGACCGTACGCTGACCCGTATCAAGCAATTAGAGGGGGAGGAACGTGTGAACGAGGTGGCCCGTATGTTGAGTGGGGCTTCGTTGACAGAGGCTTCTCTTGCCAATGCGAAAGATTTGTTGGGTATCAAGGATTAAACCTTTCTGAAGTAGGGCAGTCTTAGATAAAAGAACAAACGATTCGCTTTATTATTAACTTAAAATTGAAAAGACATGAAACGATTCAGCTTACTATGTGTGTTGGCTATATTGTGCAGTTTACCCGCTTACAGCCAGTTTTGGATCAGTTTTGGGTGGAATGAACCGCATTGTCAAAATTGTCTTTGGATGGAGCAAGCGATGCATTTGCCCGCTCGCCAAGCAGCGGAATACCATAAGATCATCCATAAGTACGGACAGAAAATAGAGAAGGAGGCCCGCCGTGACTATCGGTATTGGGACCGTGCGGCCCGCCGTATTTACGATTTGCGTATGGAAAGGGATCGTAAGATCCAACGTATATTGACTCCGGCCCAGTTCAATCTATATGTCCGTTTTGTAAGGGAGCATCCGCAACGTATCCATGATTATCGGGGATGGTATGCGAATCCGAGATATCCGGATCGCCGCCCGTCCCATGACTGCCGTCGCTATGAGGATAACTATTGGAATTACCGCTGGGGTACCATTCACCATGACAATCATTGGAGAGACGACCGGCATGACTCAGATAGACATTGGGATCGTGACAATCATCGTCATGACTATCGGAAACCAGCGAAACCGGATAAGCCCAAACCTAAAAAGAATAAGAAGGATCGGGACGATAGAAAAGAACGGTATTATAGCAATGGGCGAAAGGTCTAATAATTCAACCATAGCTTGAAAGAGGCCCATTTTTCTTTGCTGACCAATATTTTCTCTTTATGTTCCGGCTTTATGTGGACAATGACCTTATTCTGAAAATAGGGCTCTATTTTCACGATGGATTCGATATTTATGATCGTCTGCCGGTTCGTCCGGAAAAATTTATCGGGATCTAATTGTTCCATGAGTTTATCCAGCGGGAAATCGATTATGTACTCCTTGTTTTGGCGTGTGACAGCGAAGGTGATCTTGTTTAATGAATAAAAGTAGGCGATATCCTCCACCTGTAAAGTGATCAGTTTCTCGTTGCCGGAAATAAGGAAACGGGTCCTGTATTTCTTGCCGGGATACGTGAGGGAATGGAGTACTTCCAATAAATCATTTTGCTCTAAGAGCTTCTGGTTGTACTTAGACGTGACATGCTCGAATTTTTGGATGGCTTCCTCCAATCTCTCTTGTCGTATCGGTTTGAGTAGATAATCAATACTGTTTACCGTAAAGGCCCGGACTGCATATTCATCGTAAGCGGTCGTAAAGATAATGAGACTTGTAGGACAAGCCTGTTCTATAAATAAAAAAGAATTTCCATCCGACAACTGGATATCCAGAAAAACGATATCCGGATGCGGATGGGAAGCGAACCAAGCCACGGATGATTCGATGCTTCCGGGTATCTTGATGATATCCCATTGCGGGCGTAATTTCTTTATCATACCTTCCAGTAACCGGGCGGCCGGTTTCTCATCTTCGATAATGGCTACTTGAATATTATTCATAAATAAGTGGGATTGATACGGTGAATTGGTGATCATTTTTACGGATTTGGATATCCTGCTTACATAGTAATTGATAACGCTCCGACAAATTCTTTAATCCTTTACCGGATGCGTTTGAGACTTTTTTAGGTCGTAATGTATTGCTGACGCATAGATATCGACCGTTCTTTTCAGTATATACTCGTATGGTCATCGGGTTAAAATCGTCGATATAATTATGTTTCACGACATTCTCGGCTAGCAGTTGCAGTGTCAGTGGGGGCAATTGATGGTCAATGACGTTGTTGGGAAGATCGCGTTCCAACGACAAACAATCTCCCAGCCGGACTTGATGGAGGAATATATAAGAATCCAGAAAATCAAGCTCCTCTTTTAAAGAGACGATCTGGCACTGTTGCTGGCGGAGCACGTAACGGTATACCTCGGATAGATGCTGCGTAAACTTGACCGCCGTAGATGGATCATACTCTATCTCCGCTATCAATGTATTCAAGCTATTAAACAGGAAATGAGGATTTAGCTGGCTTTGGAGAGCGGTATATTTAGCTTGTATAGATTCTGCTTCCAATCTTTGTTTCTCCTTATATAAATTCAATGTATAACGCATCGAATAATTAATCAAGAGAAGGCTGAAAATGATCATCTCCACGAACCAGACGGCTATTACTAAACCGGCCCCTTTTGCCCGGATCACGAAAGGATCGCCAATGCTTGTGATCCATTTCAACGAGATAAACAGGGTACAATTCATAAGTAGCAATAGGATCGCTACCAGCAGATAATGCCATAACATCCGGCTCTTATCGATATAATACAATGGGTAATTGGTAGCCATCCAATTACTGCTGACCAGTAAACTGAAACCGAACAGGTTGAATACCGCTATCGTGATGGACAAAGCGATCAATGAAATTTTTATATCGGGGATGCGCTCTTGTAGCTCCGTATGATATAACAGCAAGAAATAGGAAAAGACCCCTAATGCCGAAAACAAAAGGATACATGCCGATTTCCCGTATGATATTTCTTTCATGACCTATTCTTTTTCGCGAAGATAATAAATTGCCCGTTCGAAATCCGTCTTCGCCATCTGTGCGTTTAGTTTGGATTGTATATAATTAACCTGAGCTTGCTGATGATATAGTTGAGCGTTGATAACCTCGACGATGGAAACATTCCCCTCCTTATAACGCTCCATGGCCATTTGTTCACTTTCGGATGCTTTTGATAATGAGCTCTCGGTTAGTTTGACTTTATCGATAGCTTGCTTATAGTTGTAATGGGCGGTTTGTATTTCCAGCCGGATCTTATCTTGCGCCTTGCTGAGATTCTGTTGAGCCATATTGATGGCGTACGAGGAAGCGTTGCGGGTACTTTTACGTTTTCCCCATTCGAAGAGCGGGATACTGAACTTGGCGTAGATCGCATAGTTCGGATCTAGGTTGGATTTGAAGTTATAGCCCGGTGAGGAATAACTTCCATCTACTCCAATATGGAATTGGGGTAAGAAACGGGCATCTGCTATTTTCCGGGATGATTCCTGTAACTCGATCTTGTTTTGGGCGATCCGGTATTCCGGCCTGCTGGTTATCGCGTTATCTATCTCATCCGATAAAGGGATAAATTGTTTGAGGGCGATTACGGAATGATCGATCGGCAAGGTATCGCTCGGGTTTACACCAGCGAAAGAATTAAGGGCTAAACGTGCGATCTCGGCGTTATCACGAGTTTGCAATAACTGGAAATCCGCGTCGTTTAGTTTTACCTCCGCCATAAGAAGGTCGTTTCGATCGATATATTCGACTTCTACCCGGTGGCGTACGACCTCTACCAGTTGCTGTATAGATGTACGAAATGCCTGTGCCACGAAAACCAGCTCGTGTTGGGCTACCGCATTCCAATAGTAGATATCGGCGTCGTGTAGGGTATTGCTTTTTATACGATTGGATTCATTGGATGCCAACTCTTTTTCTTGTTTCGCTTTTTGGTAGTTAGCACGAAGGCCGCCTCCGGTATAAATAGGTTGTGATAGGGAGAGAGTCGCCCCATATTTCAGATCTTTACCTTGAAAATAAAGGGGGGAACTCATAGATGGCAAATCAATCGATAATTCTAGCGGATTACCGGTATAATTGAAATTACCTCCCGCCGAGAGTTTCGGTTTGAAATCCGCACGGGCCGATTTTATCATTTCCTGTTTCATGGCCTCGTTGTATCCCGCTGCTTTCAAGTCTTGGTTGTATTCCAAGACTTTTTCCCTATATTGCGCTTGATAATCGCTGTTTTGTGCGATTAACGGGAAGGATAGGAAGGATAAGAGACCGCTGATAATATATACTTTGTCCATTTTTATCGTTTATTTGTGAGGTGAATGAATCCGGTAAAACAATGCGTATAACGTCGGGGTTACGAATAACGTAAGTAAGGTGGCGAAGGTGAGTCCGAAGATAATAGTCGCCGCCATTCCACCGAACGCTACGTCGAAAAGTAAAGGCACCATTCCTAGAATAGTCGTGGTAGCCGCCATCAAGACCGGGCGAGTCCTTGAGATGGTTGCCTCTATGATCGAGTCGTATGGAGAGATACCGTTACGACGTTGCGTGTTAATCTCGTCTAATAATACGATTACGTTTTTGATAATCATACCCAAGAGTCCCAACCATCCGGCGATCGGGAAAAAGCCGAAATCGAACCCGGTAAGTAACATACCGATCGCTACCCCGATTAAGGAGAGAGGGAGCACGCAAAGGATGATTATCGGTTGACGGAAATTGGAGAATAAAGCGACCAATATAACAACCAACATCAAGAATGCCAACGGAAAGAATTTGACAAGGGCTTGTAATCCCTCTGCCTGGTCTTTATATTGTGAATCCCAGAAGAAGCTATATCCTTGGGGCAGGTTCATTTTCTCGATCTCTTCCCGAATCTCACCATGTACCTCAGACATGGTGTAACCGTTTTTCACGCCACACATCGCTGCCATAGACAATTGCCGGTTGTAGGTCTTGATCTGCGGATATTCCCATGTAGAGGTTACTTGTTGGGTTACTTGCGACAAAGGAGCGGATTTCTCTCCATTCCAGACCGAGAAATCGCCTAATGAATGGGGATCATTGATTCCGCTCGTCTCCGATTTCAATAAGACCGGGACTTTCTTTTCCTCATCCCGGTAAATCCCGATAACCGTACCTTCCTCGATGGATTTGACGGATTCCATCAAATTGGCCTTGGTGATACCTAAGGAACCGGCTTTTACCGGATCATATACCGGGCGTATCATATAGGTCATATTACCCCATTCATTCCGGGCATCGGCTACTTTCGGGTTCCTTCGCATAATGTCGATAGCTACTCCAGCCAAAGAGTCCAATACCGCCGGGTCCAGCCCGAGGAAACGGGCTTCTATCAAGGCTTCCGTAAGCGGGCTTAACTCAAACTTGTTCACCTTGATGAGCGGTTCCGGATATTTTAAGCGAATAGAGTCTTGTAGCAAGGCATGCAATTCCCGGGCCTCTCCGGATGTCTTACATTTTACCAATAATTGGGCATAGTTTGGTTGGGGACCGAAGCTAACGTTCGATAGATAATAACGGGGCGGTGTCCGTCCGATATAAGAGGAAACCATTTCCGTCTGCGAATATTCTTGGATGGATTCGGCCATATCGGTAGCGTATCGATCGGTTTCCTCGATGGCTGTACCTTCCGGTAGCCACATATCTAAAGTGAAATACTGCTTATCGAGCGAGGGCACGAACACTTTCGGGATAAACTGGAAACTCCATGCGGAGATAACCAATAGAACGGATAAGATACCTACTGTAGCGTATCGGTATTTGATGACAAGGCGTAGGGAAGACCGAAAATAATCATAGTATTTTCCGGAGAATAATTCCCCTGTTAACTCGTCCGGTCTGGGGCGCCGTACAAACTCTTGGATGAAGAATGGGGTTTGCGTAAGCGCGAACACCCAGCTGAACATCAAGGATACTCCGATCACGATCACTAAGGATGAAAGTAATTCGCCCGTGATATGCGGTGAATAGTAAATGGGCAAGAACGTGAGGATCGCGATAGCCGTAGCCGCCAGTAGAGGCAGGGCGGTGGATGAGTAAGCCCTCATGATCGCGATACGTTTGCGCATGCCTCGTTGCATATTTACCAAGGCAGAGTCCGATACTACGATGGCGTTATCTACCAACATACCCATCGCGATGATGATAGCGGCAAGAGACATTCGTTGCAAGGCGATCCCGTTGGCGAACATGACAATTAAAGTGGCGAAGATAGAGAAAACCAATCCGCTACCGATCAAAAGGCCGTTTTTGAAACCGATAAAGAACAATAAGATCGCTACTACGGTCACGACGGAGATGATCAAGTTCAAGATAAATCCTTGGTTGGCCACGGCGGACTCATATCCTTGGTCGTATATGGAGGTGAGCTCAAAACCCTTGGGCATGGTCTCCGAAAATGATTGAATACGCTTTTTCACGGCCTTGGCCATATCGACCACGTTCCCGGTCGGTATGGTAGAGATAGCGATACCGACCGCTTGCTTGTTATTGATGCGCATGAAGTTTTGGGGCGGAGTCTGGTAACCCTCTTCGATACGGGCGATATCGCCTAGCCGGAAATGCTCGCCGGAATGAGATACGATCGTAAGGTTACGGATATCATCCAAGGAGTAAAAATTACCGGTGGATTCGATACGTATGCGAGTCTCCCCGTTGCGAATACTCCCGGCGTCTACCACTTTATTCTGTCCGTCGAACGCCCGTTTGATATCAGCTGTCGTAATACCCCGATTGGATAAGATCGTGGGGTTTATCCGGATATCGATTACGGGAGTTTGTATGCCGTAGATCTCTACCTTTGCCACGTCTTTTACTTTCAGTAAATCGTCTTTGATCAGTTTGGCTTGATCCTCCAGTTCCCGGTAGGTATAAGATTCTCCGGTCAATCCGTAGAAAACACCCAATACATCGCCAAAATCATCATTGACGATGGAGGTTCCCGCTCCGGAAGGTAATTTGCTTTGTACGTCGTTTACCTTCCGGCGTAGTTTATCCCATAACTGCTGCATCTCATCAGCCCGGATTTCCTTTTTCACGTAGACCGTGATTTTGGAAAGTCCAGCCCGGTTCTCTGTCTTCAGATAGTATAACTCGCCTAAGGATTGAATGGCTTCTTCCAGCACATCCGTCACTTGGGACTGAACTTCCGAGGGGGAGGCGCCGGGATAAGGGGTAAGTACCAAGGCTTGCTTGATCGTAAACGGGGCATCTTCCAGTTTTCCCATCTTTGCGTAAGAGAACAGCCCCCCTGCCAAGATCAGGACTAGCAGGAGCCATGTAACCGCTTTGTTTTTCAGGAAATATTTGATGAATTTTTGCATCTTACTTATTTTGGGATGGTTACGGTACTATTTTCGGAAAGGAAACGTTGCCTTGTCAATACGACAAGGTCATTTTCCGTGATTCCTTCCACGATCTCTATCTGGTTATTTCTTTGCTCACCGAGTTTGACGGGAACGGAGTTAACCTTGTCTCCTTTAACCACCCATACATAATCTCCTTTTTGGGGGCGATGACAGATAGCCGTTAAGGGAAGCCATAGATTTTGAGACCGCTCTTCTTTGGGTAGGTCGATCGAGAGGATTCCACTCATTCCGCCCAGCCATTCCATATCGGGGTTGGGGATAATGGCGGTCAGTAGATAAGAGAGGTTATTGTTTGTCGTACTTTTAGACACATATAAATCGGAAGGGGTGATTGTCCGTTCGGGATCTGTATCGAAATGGATTCCTACTTGACATAGTTTCTGTTTTTCTTTATCATATAAGTGTAAGGCGACTTCCTCTGGTATATAGGTCTCGATCTTGAGCCTGTCCAGTTCTATGAAGGTAAGGATTGGCTCGGTCGCTTTCACGTCTTGGAAAGGTTCGATATGGATATTTTGGATATACCCGTCGTAAGGGGCGCTCAGATGGGTATCGCTTAGGGCGTTGACGGCGGTCTCGTAATTGGATTTGGCAACAAGGAAATCCGCTTTCGCCTTCTCATAATTACTTCCGGAGATGTTATTCTTTTTGTAAAGGGCCTCGATCCGTTTATACTCTTGGTTGGTTTGCGAATAGAGCGCCTCTGTTTGCTGCTTGCGAATCAAGAAGTCACGGTTATCGATCGAGAGGATCGTGCTGCCTTTGGAGAACGCTTGTCCGGGCCATAAGTCGAAATTCAAGACGGGGCCATTGATGCGGAAAGATAGGACCGTCTCATTGTAGGGCCTTGATAAAAAGGTGTATTCACGACTTCTGCCGATCTCTGTCTTTTTTATTGGAGAGATCACCTCGACAGGTAAGTTCGTGCCTTCGGACTTTGTGTTCTTTTGGCATGCCGATAAAAGGATGCCCAGAAGCAGGATGTATGAAATTCTTCTCATAAGATATACCTAGTTATTTGTTACCGGGCAAAAATAGAGGCAATGGATGAAGGAATAAGGCGGATTTTTACTGAACCGGAAGATACCGTCGCTCAACTGGAAAATAGACCGGCCCAACCTTAATTTATAACGAGGCGGACGATGGATGCCTTACACCGTGTATCACTATAGGCAGGCCCACTGCAACGCCTGTGCAGTGACAATTAGAACCGGTGATACGGTGAGTAAACTTCCGCGGTTCCGCTTTTTTATGTACTTTTGCCGGCAAAAAAGGAGAAAGTGATGACATTGCCTTCAGAAGAACATATATTCCAGTATCCGGGACAAGGGCGGATCGAGGTGATTTGCGGTTCCATGTTTTCCGGTAAGACGGAGGAGCTTATCCGCCGTTTGAAACGGGCTAAATTCGCCAAGCAGCGGGTGGAGATTTTCAAGCCTGCGATCGATACCCGTTATTCGCAGGATAACGTGGTCTCGCACGATAGTAATTCGATTCCTTCTACTCCGGTGGATTCTTCCTCCAGTATCCTATTGTTCACTTCCGAGATCGATGTGGTGGGGATAGACGAGGCCCAGTTTTTCGATGAGGGATTGGTAAACGTGTGCAATCAATTGGCCGCTAACGGTATCCGGGTGATCGTGGCTGGGTTGGACATGGACTATAAGGGAGTTCCTTTCGGTCCTATGCCGGAGCTATGCGCTATCGCCGATGAGGTGACGAAAGTGCATGCCATCTGCGTGAAATGCGGACGTTTGGCTTACGTATCCCATCGTATCGTGGGAAATGATAAACGGGTCTTTTTAGGGGAACAATCCGAATACGAGCCTTTATGCCGGGAATGCTATGCGAAGGCTGAAGGTTTGAAGAATTGATTATTTATCCCTACATTTGTGAAATTAATAGTTTTGCGTTATATAAAGTATGAAAGAAAACGAGATGGTGTTCGGCATTCGTGCCGTGATTGAGGCTATACAGGCTGATAAGGAGGTAGATAAGATCCTTGTGAAAAGGGATTTACAAGGGGATCTATCCAAAGAGTTATTTGAGGTACTGAGAGGCCGTGAGATACCGGTACAACGTGTTCCGGCTGAACGCTTGGATCGTTTGACTCGAAAGAATCATCAGGGGGTGATCGCTTTTATGTCGGCGGTTACCTACCAGAGCTTGGAAGATATCATTCCTTTTGTGTATGAGCAAGGAAAAGATCCTTTCATCGTATTGCTGGATGGGGTTACGGACGTGCGTAATTTCGGCGCTATTGCCCGTACCTGCGAGTGTGCGGGAGTCGATGCGATCGTGATTCCGGCAAAAGGAAGCGTTTCGGTAAACGCCGACGCGATCAAGACCTCTGCCGGCGCCTTGCATGTATTGCCGGTTTGTAAGGAGAAGAGTATCAACCAAGCGATCCGTTTCTTGCAGCAAAGCGGGGTGAAGGTATTTGCCGCCAGCGAGAAAGCGGCGGAGAATTATACGGCGGTGAAGTATGAAGGACCGGTTGCGATCGTGATGGGAGCGGAAGATACGGGTGTGTCTCAGGAGAACTTGCGCATCTGCGATAATATGGTAAAGATTCCGCAATTCGGAACGATCGGTTCCTTGAATGTGTCCGTAGCCACTTCCATTTTGGTGTACGAGGTGGTTCGCCAACGTATGAACGAGCAACAATAATAATATGTATATAAACTAAAGAAGAAAATGAAGAAAGTTATCGCTACAAAAAACGCTCCCGCCGCTATCGGTCCGTATAGCCAAGCGGTGCAAGTAGGTAATATGCTGTTCGCTTCCGGACAACTGGGTATCGATCCTGCTACGGGACTTTTCGTTGAGGGATCCGTAAAGGAACAAACCGCCCAAGCGTTCAAGAATGTTCACGCTATCTTGGCAGAGGCAGGTTATAGCATCAATGATGTCGTAAAAACAACCGTATTTTTAGCGGATATGGGCGACTTCGCCGTTATGAACGAGGTATACGCCTCTCAGTTCGAAGGCGCATTTCCTGCACGTTCGGCGGTAGCCGTTAAGACACTGCCGAAGAATGGTTTGGTAGAGGTCGAGGTGATCGCCGTTAAAGATTGATTTTTTGCTTTATGTTGTAGAACACGCAAGGTAAGCTTGCGTATATGTCAAATAAAGGTTTACTTTGCGGCATAATAAATTTTTTCATAGTTAAGGTTTTGGTTAAATAAGATAAGGCTGGATCGTGAGATTCAGCCTTATCGTTTTTTATACCTCTGTCCGAATAGTTTCTCAATCAAATCCTTTCGTCCCATCTTTTGCAATGCTTGCATGATCTGACGGCGTGACTCGGGTTTATACCAGAAGAAGAACTGGCGTTGTGCCAACTTTTGTTCTTTTGAGCGGGCCGTATATACTTTCTCCAACGTATAAGGATGATATCCGGTATAATACATCTCCGTAGCCAATGTCATCGGCGTAGGCGTGAAGTCTTGTACTTGCTCCAACTGGAAATGCAAGCTCTTGGTGATCACCGCCAGCTCCGCCATATCCGCCTCGGTACATCCCGGATGGCTGGAAATGAAATAGGGGATGAGTTGCTGGTTCAACCCATATTGCCGGTTTACCTTATCGAATATCTTCTTGAACTGTCCGAATTGCGAGAAAGACGGTTTACGCATTTGTTTCAACACCTCGTCTTGCGTATGCTCCGGGGCCACTTTCAAACGGCCGGATACGTGGCGGGCGATTAATTCCTCGGTATAGGTTTGAGCTGCCTTGTTTAAAGACTCATCCGCATAACGGTGCAATAACAGGTCATAGCGTACACCGCTTCCGATAAACGACTTCTTGATCCCGGGAAGTCTATCTACCGCTTTGTAGATATCCAGTAGCGGCGTATGGTCTGCGTTCAAGTTCTTGCAAACGACGGGGGAGATACAAGACGGTTTCTTGCATTTGGCGCAAATCCGCTCATCTTTCCCTTTCATACGGTACATATTGGCGGAAGGGCCTCCCAGATCGCTTAGATATCCCTTGAAATCCGGCATTTCGGTAATCGCTTTCACTTCCTTCAAGATCGATTCCTTGCTTCGGGAGGCGATGAACTTCCCTTGATGCGCCGATATGGTACAGAACGCGCATCCTCCGAAACAACCCCGGTGGATATTCACCGAGAACTTGATCATCTCGAAAGCCGGTATCACTTTCCCTTTATATTTGGGATGCGGCAAGCGGGTGTAGGGAAGGTCGTAGGAGGCATCTATCTCCGCTTCCGTCATTGGAGGGAAGGGAGGATTCACCACAATCACTTGCTTTCCTACCTTTTGCAAGATACGTGAGGCATTGTACTTGTTGGATTCCTCTTCGATATGCCGGAAATTCTTCGCTTGTTTCAATTTATCTTTTAGGCATTCCTCGTGTGAGAAGAGCACGATATCATCGTCTTTCGCATCCTCTTTGTCTGCCAGATAAACCGTTTGGCGGATGTCCTTGATCTCGTTGAAAGGAATGCCGGACTTTAGGCGGCGCACCAACTCCTTGATCGGCTTCTCGCCCATGCCGTAAATCAATAAATCGGCCGGGCTACTGGCAAGGATTCCCGGTAATAGCTTATCTTGCCAATAATCGTAATGCGTAAGCCGGCGTAATGAGGCCTCGATGCTACCCAATACGACGGGGACATCCGGATACAATTCTTTCAGTATTTTAGTATAGACAATGCTCGGATAATCCGGGCGCATTCCCGGACGTTGGTCCGGCGTATAGGCGTCGTCGCTGCGTAATCGCTTATTGGCAGTATAATGGTTGATCATTGAATCCATGGCACCGGCGGATACACCGAAGAAAAGCCGGGGAACGCCGAGCTTCTTGAAATCCCGGTAATCTCCCCGCCAATCCGGTTGCGGTACGATCGCTACCCGTAATCCTTCCGCTTCCAATACACGACCGATCACGGCCGCCCCGAAAGAGGGGTGATCCACATAGGCGTCTCCCGAGAAAAGGATCACGTCGAGGTAATCCCATCCCCGTGCCTCGACTTCTTTCTTCGTTGTGGGCAACCAATTGTCTAGTTTAAATGTTTTCATAATACAAAGGTACGTGATAATCTTGGAATAATCATAGAGACGCTATTCATAACTTTTATTTATGGGGGATTCGTTTTTATGATTAGGACAAGAGTTCTCAATCTCGTATCTTTGTGTCGAAAAGAAAAATAAACATTTAAAAACAAGGTTTCTTATGAAAACACTCACAGACGAGAAGCTGACGATTGTCGGCGCAGCAGGTATGATCGGTTCTAATATGGCACAGACCGCTATTATGATGGGACTAACTTCCAACATTTGTTTGTACGACCCTTACGCACCGGGTTTGGAGGGAGTTGCCGAGGAATTATTCCATTGTGGTTTCGAGGGTGTAAACATCACTTTTACCTCAGACATCAAGGAGGCTTTGACTGGCGCTAAATATATCGTTAACTCCGGTGGTGCCGCAAGAAAGGCAGGTATGACCCGTGAGGATCTCCTAAAAGGAAACGCCGCTATCGCCGAGGAGTTCGGCAAGAACGTAAAGGCTTATTGCCCGGACGTAAAGCATATCGTGGTTATCTTTAACCCGGCGGATATTACCGGTTTGATTACCTTATTGTATTCCGGCTTGAAACCTTCTCAGGTTACGACGTTGGCCGCATTGGATTCTACTCGTTTACGCAGTGAGTTGGCAAAACATTTCGGTATCTCTATGGATCAGGTTGAGAATTGCCGTACGTATGGTGGCCATGGCGAGCAAATGGCTGTTTTCGCCTCTACCGCTAAAGTGGATGGTAAACCTTTAACTGAGCTTATCGGTACGGATGCCTTGACGAAAGATCAATGGGCGGAGATACAGACAAAGGTTACGAAGGGTGGCGCGAACATTATCGCCTTGCGTGGCCGTTCTTCCTTCCAAAGCCCGTCGTATGTATCTATCGAGATGATCGCTGCGGCAATGGGTGGTAAACCGTTCCGTTGGCCGGCTGGCGCTTATGTATCAAACGGTAAGTTCGATCATATCATGATGGCTTGGGAGACCTCGATTACGAAAGACGGCGTAACGTTGAAAGAGGTGCATGGTACACCGGAAGAAGAGGCTGCCTTGGAGAAGAGCTACAAGCACCTTTGCGCTTTACGTGACGAGGTGATCGCTATGGGCGTGCTTCCCGCTATTTCCGAATGGCATAAATTGAATCCGAATATCAAATGATCGAATAACAAGTAATTTAGATTTTCATGGATATATGGAATCCCCGCTTAGATGGCTTCGTGCCGGAAAGCGGGGATTCTTGTTTTATTTTATCTTTAGTCCGGGGATCAGGGGCGTGCTATCTACCAGTTCCAACTCTTGCACCATCTGTAATGTTCCTTGTTTGTATTTTTGGAAATGGGGCGTTTGGATATGGTTTTTATAAGCGTCTTGATCCGCGTAAATCTCTAGGATGGTTACTTTATTTGGATGTTCTTTCTCCGATACGGCATACAGTGTAAGAACACCCGGCTCTAGACGCATGGAAGCCTCGATCTCTTCTTTCAGAAAGGCGTTATAACGCTCCAACTGGGCGGGATCGACCGTGATCTTGGATAGGCGGACTAAGTTCTTCTCTGGGGCGGGTTGAGAAATATCTTGTGCGAAGGCTGGTATGAAGCCTAGCAGGAAGAGTGCGATTGCTTTTGTTTTCATGAGGATATCGTTATTGTTTGACATCACAAAGATATTCGGATTTATCTCAAGTATATGTATATATATTACGGATCTTTGTATCAAAATTACCGTTCGTAAACGGAGCTGATCCGGATGACAGCTGGGGTTGAGCAAACGAATAAAGCGCCTGCGATTCCCTTGCGGGAGACACAGACGCTTTCGTTCAAATAAATATTCTTATAAAGTACGATCCGGATATAAGGCTTTCCACCATTCCGGCTCGTCTTTCAGCCATTTGGCGAACCATGCGTAGATGGTATTTTGCCAGCCTATACGCTTCTGATAACCTACGATACCATGATTCTCGCCATCCACCTGCACGAATTCCACGGTTTTCCCTAGGATCTTCAAGGCGGCGAACATCTGGATACTTTCCCCGATGGGTACGTTCGTATCGGCGTTGCCGTGAAGCAACAGGAGCGGGGTCTTGATCTTATCGGCGTTGAACAACGGGCTTTGCTTGGTAAAGAACTCCGGGGCGTTCCAAGGATAAGTGCCGGCATTCGCTACGGAGCAATAGCCATATCCCCAATAACCTTCTCCCCAATAGCTACTCAACGCGCTAATACCGGCATGGCTGATAGCGGCGGCGAAAATGTCCGTACGGGTTTGTAGGTATTGTGTCATGAATCCGCCGTAGCTGGCACCGATGCAACCGATCTTCTTCTCGTTCACGAAAGAATGCTCCTTGCAGAACAGCTTGGTGCCTTGGATGATCTCATCGGCGGTCTTCAGGCCCCATGCGTTCACGTGGCGGGCGGCGAATTCCTGTCCGAAGCCCGTTGTTCCACTCGGATTCAAGGTGTAGACCACGTATCCGAGAGCGGCGTACATATGCATGGAATAACGCATCTCCAGCGCACGGTTCGTCGGGGAAGTACCGCCATAGTAATAAACGATCATCGGATATTTCTTATTCGGATCGAAATGAGGCGGTAGGTAATAACGACCTTGGATCGTCGTACCGTCATCCGACTTGAAGTTCCAGTCGTGTACCTCGCCTAAGGCGATATCTTTTAATTTATCTTGCGAGAGATCATACACCAAGCGGTTCTTTCCTCCTTTCAGGTCGTAAGCGTAAAGGCGGTTGGCGTTGGACGCGCTCTGTCCGTAATAGAAGAGAACCGGAGCGTTGTCGGCCAACGCATACGACATGATAATATCCTCGGAGGCGGCTACTTGCTTGATCTTTCCATTTGCCGGGTCGCACGTATAGATCCGTTGGTAATCCTCATCCTCACAGAGGATATAGATTTGCCCGTTGAAGCGGTTCCATACGGCATCGATCACGTTCGGATTGAAGTCCTTGGTGAGCGGGGAGGCTTTACGGCTTGCCAGATCGTATAGGAATAACTGCCCGTCGTACGAGTTGGAGATCTGTCCTTGCTTGATATTTCGTCCGATCCCGTCGAAAGCGTCGCCTGCCCCGGCTACCAATAACTGTTTACCGTCGGGCGAGAAGGCGGCTTGGTTTACGTACGGGGCTTTTTCCCAGATCGTATCGATCGCCATGGTCTGCAAATCCAATTTATAAAGGGAGCCCAGGGAGTGCGGCAAGGAGGTGTACACCCGGTCGCTGGTACTGAACAATAGATAGCGGCTATCAGCGCTGATATCATTGATATAAGTGTCCGTATGCCCGAAAGTAAGTTGCTCGTACAAACCTGTTTTTAAGTCATACCGCCAGATAAAGGAGCGGTCACGGAAACCCGGGATGCGGTCTGCCGGCTCTAATACACGGATCAAGTCCGTCCCTTCCTTTGGACCTTCCTCTTCTACGGTATAGAGAAGCGTGGACTCATCGGGGGTGAATACGAACCGCCCTTTCGGAAGGTTCGGGACTAATACTGTTTGTTGGTAGGTCGCCGGATCTACGGTTACCAACTCCGTACCGTCCAGACCGGTGCGGGTGTAATACAATCGATTGCTTTTAGGCATCCATTTGGCGGTTGTCAAGAAACCTCCGTCTTGCAATAAGACCCGTCCCGTAGCGGCATCCATCAATTGCCCGTACGATTCGCTCTTGCCCTCCGGGAATCGGTTGACGTATTTTACCAAGGCATACTTCCCGTTCGGGGAGACACTTACGCCTTGGAAATCCTTTCCTTCTAGGATATTCAGAAGGGTGTAGCGTTTCTCCGGGTTCAAGGAAGCTACGACTTTCGCTTCCGCCTCGCTCTTGAAGGTAGCCTTTAGGCTGGGAGGACAAGTGTCTGTTTCCGCTGTCAGGTATTTAACGACTACTTGATAGCGGCGGGGGTCCATCACCAACTCGGAAGAGGCTCCTACCGGTTTATCATTGACGAATACTTCGAACGCCCCGGGACCCGATATATCGAGCGTACCTTTTACGTACCGGTCGCTGTTCAAGAAGAAAGAGAATAGATGCAAGGCATATCCCTTTTGCGGGGCGGCGAAGGTGATCGCGCCTGCCGTGTCAGCGTCGAGTACCGTGGCGTTCGCAAGCGTTTGCTCGAACGGTAAGGTCGCTTTTAATAGATTCTTTGCCTCGAAAGGCTTGCCGTTTACGTTGAGGCTGTCCGCTAGGATCGGCTTGTTGACCGTGAACGGGCCTGCGTGCTGGAATTGCGTTACTTTCACGTCTTCCATGGCGTAAAGCGAAAGGGCGGAAAGAAGCAATGCCGGAATTAAGTTAGTTTTTCTGTTCATATATAATTAGTTTAGGATAAACGTTTTCCGCAAACGATGTAAAGCTGTTCGGTATCCTCTACGACGAGCGGAAGAAGATAAGGCTCCATCAATGCCGCCACCTCTCGGGCCGGGGGCAAGGGCAGCGATAATCGATCGGCGTGCCGATGGTGGTGCGTATTGATCTTTTCCTTGCTCTCGCTGTGGCAGATAACCAATTTACCGCCGGGCACGAGCAAGTCGCTCATATGCTTGATCAACCGTTCCGGCCGCATGAAATGCGGGTAGGCGCTATACAGGATAATATAGTCGAATCCTTTCCCCTTGTAGCTCATAGCGTCCTCTTGGAGGAACTCGATGAGCGGATGATCCGGATATTTCACGCGTGCTTTCTCGATCATTTGGCCCGCTATATCGATAGCTACGATTTGGCGGGGTTCGTACGGCAGCAGGTAACTTTCCAATATCCCCGTGCCGCAACCGACATCGAGGATGCGAGCGTTCCGCCGCAGGTTGGTACGATCCAATATCGTCCGGATTTTTTCCGGATCATGTACGCAGACAGCGTCCCAGCGTTCCGCCATCGTATCAAAAAAAGTCTCTATTTGATTCATGACAATTGTCCTTCCCATAGAAAACAATCGCTGAACAGGGATTGTTCCTTGAAATGGGTTGGTTTTTCGAACAAACCGAACACGGACGATCCGGAGCCGGACATGGCGGCATATAAGGCGCCTCCCTCGTATAAGGTATCCTTGATCCGCTCGATCACGGGATGTTTCGGGAATACGCTCCGCTCGAAATCGTTCACCATCCGCTCTTTCCATTCGGATACCGGTAGCCGGATGATCTCTTTCAAGGAGGTCTCGGGCGTGGCGGGTGTTACCATCGAATAGGCTTCGGGGGTGGAGACGGCTACATCCGGTTTAATTAAGCATAGATAATAATCCTTTAAGGACAAGTCCACGGGCTCGAATTGGTTTCCCGTGCCGGTCGCGAATACCGGCGTGTTACGGATAAAGAACGGGCAATCGGCTCCGATGGTGGACGCTATCGCCTCCAACTCATCCGGGTGAATATCCAAACCGCAGAAATCATTGACCAGCTTCAACATAAAAGCGGCATCGGCGGAACCTCCTCCAAGCCCGGCGCCAAAAGGTATCGCTTTCAACAAATGGATCTCTAGCGGGGGAATCTCGTATCTCGTCTTTAGGGCGTTCAGCGCTTTTATGACGAGGTTCTTCTCTTGGGGAGCGTCTACCGGGATTCCGGTCCCGGTGAAACTGGGCTGATCCGAGGCGACGATCTCGAGGGCATCCTTCACGGGGATCGGATAGAAGATGGTCTCTATATTATGATAACCGTCCGGACGTTTGCTTACCACGTTCAGACCTAGGTTTATCTTGGCATTCGGGAAACAGATCATAGTATTTAATGTTTGTTTTATATGATACGCGAAGATAATGTTTACCGATCAGAATTACCTTAATCTGATGGGCAAATAGGATAATCACACCAAAATTTCTCCATAAGTGTCATACCGCCAGCGACCTGTTTCTCCATATCCATTAGGATGCCCATAATTAAATGCCTGCTTAAAAGAAAATCCCTCCGACCCGCCCTCATTCTCTTTATAGTCAGTATGCGGTAGTAACAATGCAACCTGTGGCTTGAGCTTGTAACAATACTGAGCATTACGATTCTTTTTGCGCTATGCTCCGCTCTCGCTTCCATTCGCAGTAAGTTCGACAATTCATTCTCAATTGCCAGAGATATACTCGCCCTATTTAAAAAGAACTACCTGAATTATGCTTTATATCAGTTCCGTCAACCAATTTAGCTGTTGGATCTTCACGTCCAATTCACGTAATTGCTTGGAATATGAATCTATTTCTTTTTGTAAATCTGCCACATTTATTGTGCGGACATAACGGATTTCATTTGCCGAATAACGTTCTAAACTGCCCGTTGCCGATTGTGTGACGGAACGAAGGACGGAGATGCGCAATGCTAAGATATCTTTCTTTGCGATCATTTCCGTAAGGCTTGTACCTTCTGCAAGGGTAGCCATGTTGGTTCGGTTGATTCTGAAAATCAGTGTCTCCAAATCATTCAGATTATTATTCAACTCATCCATAAGCCCCCGTGGATCTTCTGCGGGCTCTTCACCTTCTTGAATCCGGGCATTGTTTTTTAGCCGGACTTCCAGTTGTGATATTCTTTTTTGTAAATCAGCTCGTAAGCTGAGAGCTTCTGCTAATTTCATAATTCGGTATGTTTTTAATGTTTGCTGTTCTTGCTCTTTTGGAATTGCATACCCGATCATGAAGAGGGCTGCTTCCAGAGAACGCATGTCTTTAAATTGGCATTTTGGGAAGTTTAATACTTCTTTTAATAGCCAATTGGCTTTAAGGTTGCATTCAATATGGATTTTTCCTCGATCAAGTTTAGAGAATTTGTAAATGTCGCTGTTAGGATTCCGATTAACCTCCGGATTTCGGGCATCACCATAGGCGAATTTTAATAAAGAAGGGACACCGCCTTGTTTCTGCTCTATACAATATAGTTTCACCAAATAGCATAAAGCGGCTCCTACACGACTATCGTAGATGATAAAATCATTTATATATAAAGAATAAATCTTGGTGAATCCTGAGTTCATAATAATTATCTCATCCTTTATATCTAAAGAGTCACGGGTTAAGACCCCTTCTGCCTTCATTAGATAATTCACAAGGTTGGTTTGTGCCTTGATCCTTTCTTGATTTTCCCGTATAACGCCTCCCCATTTTAATATATCGAGGCAAGCATCTTGGCAAGCTTCGTTGTCATTATTTCGGATACTCGCTTTAAGTCGTTTGGCATAACTTTCCAATAAGGCATTGTTTTCCTCCCAATTTAGACCTCCCCATTTATATTTGTGGCAAGCATCATAAAAAGAGGTACATTGCCATTCCTCCTTCTCTTTCTGATTGTAATATGAATGGGTGAAATTAGATAGTTTATCACGAAGCCACTGGATAAATCCAGATACATACTGATCGTTTAGGAATTGTTCTTTTGTCATAACAACAGATTTTGTGTAAAAATAAATATTTTATTGTATATAATAATGTTGTAAGTATATTTTTGAGTTTAATTTTAGTTTTCTTCTTGCGGGCATAGCTGTAGGCATCACGCGTAAAAGAGTAGGTTTGACGTTTTGACATTCTGTAATCTAAACTTCCGGAGAAGCGTTTTTTCCGGGCTAAGGTACGCCTTGCTTCCGAAAATGGCATAGAATAATAGCATCTGGTTGTCTTGTAGTGTTTTATGGAAATAGGCCTTTTTATTCTAGCGAGATTAATTCATCGTATCTCATATTTTTAGGTGAAAATAGCCATTTTATACGGGTGTATCGATCAATTCTATAGGATGCGAGGGCTGTTTCTTCCGTATGTATCGCCTAATACATACGGTTGCGTTACCTAATACATACGGTCGTGTTGCCTAATACAGCCTTTTGTGTTACCTAACTCTATTACTTTTGAGTCCAAACAGGGGTATTTAGGCAAGAAAAAGAGGGAAAACGTATGATTTCATCATAGGTCTCTCCCTCTTTTTCTCTATTTGTAAAAAGGTCTTGACATCGTTATTCTGTTATTTCGATCATAATGTCAAGATTATCTCATTTTCGCTTACGGTCTCTATAATCGATACTTATTTATCCTTTATGATTTCATGGAGCATGGCAACCTTTTCTTGCTCGGCCTTTAATAATCGTTCGTAAAGCTCGACTATTTTATCGATGGGATTGAAAGTTTGATTTTGAATGCTTCCGGCTGCAGTTGCGTTATCTTGCCATGTGCCAGAATAAATATTGATAAGCGCTCCTTCATTAAGCTCCGTGATCGCCTCTGTCGGAATATCCAAAGCTTTAGTTATCTTTTCCAATACTTCAGGTTCCAATTCGTCTTTTTTCTCGTAGCCGGATAAGGTGGCTTGTGATACCCCTATTTTGTCGGCGAGCACTTCTTGTTTGATGCCTCTCCATTCTCTCCAACGTTTTAAGTTGGCTCCATGACTATTTCTTCTGGTAAATGTTGTTTCCATGTCAGTTCTTATTGATCCTGTCACAAAAATAAGTATTAAATCTGAGTTATCTTACTATTGTATCAGATATCCAGAGCAACCGCACCTAATTTTATTTATAACTACAAATTACGATGGGCATTGTTACCGACCGTAAATACGTAGTCAGATATATCATTTATCTCTGTCATCTGATAATATTAGTCGTGACATTGATATTTTATCAAGGGGATTGATGGTATATCAGCAGGCGGTAAGCTTATTTTGTCTGCGAATGATAAACACAGAAATCAATGGAAACTCAAAATCAATATCCTCAAAAAGATTATTCCGAGATGATTAGCTTAGCCCATCAAGTAATTGATCTGCCGGTAAGAAAGGCGCAGATGTTATTGAAGGATCTGGATTTATGTACGATCACTTATACGTGGAATGACGTAAGTCAGATTACATTGGAAGTCCTATTCAAGACCTCCACGCTCACTTGCCTTTTTAATCAAAACGACATTTGTGAAGCTGTATATCTATTCTTAACTGATAATAAGGATCTAATGAAATATATAAGCCACTGCGTTAAGACCTATACATATGATTTCCTTTTGGATGGCTGGACCACGGATAAATGCCACATTTCAATATGCCGTTCCGAAAATCAAGGGTGCTTTTTATTAATATTACCGCTAAAAAAGATTTTATGAATAAGGCATATTGTAGTTGTTTCGCTACTCCTCTTTTTCAAACGAACTTTTTGTGTGTTCCAATGACGATGGTTTTCAGTCATCAAAAAGACAGGCGCGGTAAATCAAGTTTACAGCGCCTTCCATTTATTTAGGGTTATGAGCTTTATTAAGGCTCCGCGATCATCTCTTTAGCGATTATCTCGGCCTCGGCTTTATCGGCGTCCTTTTGGATGTTCGGCAATTCAAGGCCGTAGCCTTTGATCCGGTCCTCACGTTTCAACATCAAGGCGATGAAGAGGGCGAGTACACCGAAGCAGGTGAAGACTGCCATCGGTATCGTATAGTCGTAAGCCGGTTTGCCCGTACCATTGTCTATTTTACAATACGTATCCAATATCCAGCCGATTAATAAGGGAACCATACTCAGACCGATATTCTGTACCCAGAAAATCAAGGCATAAGCCGTGCCTAATTGCTTCTCCGGGATAATCTTCGGAACAGATGGCCACATCGCCGATGGAACCAAGGAGAAAGCGATACCCAATACGATCATCACGATTGTCGCGAACCACCACTGATTCAAGATCGGAAGTGTGAATAATAAATGCACGCCGATCAACATCAAGGCACCATAGATCATGATCGTCGCCCCTTTACCCTTGCGGTCGTATAAGTTACCGAAGAACGGAGTCAGAAGAATCGTGCCGAAAGGTAAGATAGCCGGGATGTTTCCCGCCAACTCCGGATCTACGTTATATTTATTGACCATCAAGTCCGTAGCGTATTTCAAGAAGGGGAATACGGCCGAATAGAATAATACGCAAAGCAGAGCGATCAACCAGAAACCCTTATTGGTAACGATCAATAAGATATCTTTCAAACGGAAAGGCTCTTCCTCCTCGGCTTGCTCGATAGCGTCCATCGAAGCGTCCAGCTTGCGATCCATCACGCAAAATACGAGGAAGGCGATCAAACCGATACACAACATACAAAGACAAAGCAAGATAGGAGCGGAGATACTACCGAAGTACTTGGCGGCGGGAACCGTGATAGATAAAGCCAAGGCCGTACCCAAACGAGCCGTAGCCATCTCCAAGCCCATAGCCAACGCCATCTCTTTTCCCTTGAACCACCGTACGATAATCTTAGATACCGTGATACCGGCGGTCTCCACGCCGACACCGAAGATCGCGTATCCGAGGGCGGCCACCATCACTTGCGCTTTCCATCCGAAAAGCTCTCCTTCCATCGTAAACGCGTCCGAGATGGCGTAATATTTAATGGAACAACCGATAATCATCAAGATACAGGAAGCGACACCCGTGAAACGGACACCCATCTTATCCAGAACGATACCACCAATAATCAACATGAAAAGAAATACGTTGAACCAACCGTAAGCGCTGGTGAACCAACCATATTCCGTACTCGTCCAGCTTAGCTGTTCTTCCAACATCGGTTTAAGCGGAGCCATTACATCCGTAAGGAAGTATCCGCAAAGCATCGTGAATGCCGCCAAAGCGAGTACACTCCAGCGTGCGACTTTCGAGTCACTTAGTTTCTGATGAATTTTTTCTATCATGATATTTGTTTTATAGAGTTATATTATTTGTATTCGTCTTCTTTCATGAACAAGGGGAGAGCGTCCGCTACGATAAAGGTGCTTCCGCCGATAAAGATCAAGTCATCCTTGCCGGCACTTTTTAACGCTTTCTCGACCGCCTCTTCCACCGTTTCGCAAAGGACTCCGGGCAGTCCCTTCCGCATGGCTTTCATGGCGAAATCCTTTACGGGCATCGCTCTCTCCACGGAGGCTTGCGTGAAGAAATAAGAAGCATCTGGTGGCATCAAGGATAATACGCCGTCGATATCCTTGTCGTTCACCATACCGACGATCATATAAATTTCGCGGAAACGGCTTCTCATGGCATTCAGGTGTTCCGCTATGTGTTTCCATCCACCCACGTTGTGCCCGGTGTCGCAAATGACGGTCGGTTTTGTCCGCAAGGTTTGCCAGCGGCCCATCAAACCCGTCAGTTGGGTCACGTGCCCGAACCCTTCATGGACGGCCTCGGGCAGGATGTCAACGCCGCACTTCTCGCGGAGCAGGTGCAGGGCGGAGAACACCGTGATGGCGTTGGCTTGTTGTACCTCTCCGGCAAGCTCGCCGATCACCTCGCCGTATTCTACGGAGGGGAACTTCCAGTGTACCATCGACAACCCTCCGGTCCCCTCCAGCATTCCCATGCTCAAGGCGTAGTGGAAAGGTGCTCCTGCCTTTCTCGCCTCGTTCTGGAAGAGGTCGAAAACGGAGCGTTTCTCTGCCTCCCCCAGAAGGACGGGTACGCCTTTTTTGATAATGCCGGCTTTCTCCGCCGCTATCTTCTCCTCCGTATCTCCCAAGAATTGCGTATGATCCAGACTGATATTCGTGATGATACTCAAGATCGGAGTGATAATGTTCGTACTGTCCAAACGACCGCCAAGCCCGACCTCGATAACCGCGTAATCTACCTGCTGGTCGCGGAAATACTCAAAAGCCATACTGGACGTCAGCTCGAAGAAAGAAGGATGGAGAGGCTCGAAGAAAGAACGATGACGCTCGACGAAATCGACCACGTAATCTTGGGAGATCTTTTTCCCGTTCACCCGGATGCGTTCCCGGAAGTCCACTAAGTGGGGAGAGGTATAAAGCCCGACCTTGAAACCGGATTGCCGGAGAATGGCCGCCAATAGATGGCTGACCGAGCCTTTGCCGTTTGTCCCGGCTACATGGATGGTCTTATAGGCTTTATGCGGATTTCCCAGATAATCATCTAGGGCGATACTTGTACCAAGACCGGGTTTGTAAGCGGAAGCTCCGCTGTGTTGGAAGACCGGGATGCTGGTATATAGATAGTGTAGCGTTTCCTCGTATGTCATGTTTTTGTAAATTAGATGCTACAAATGTAGTTAAATTTATTTATACCTTTGCGACTCGTTTATAAAAAGGAGAGAAAAAGAAAATGGAAACACGACGTATAACCTATACGCCTCAAGGAGGCGTTTGTTCTAAGTTGATGGTGATCGACGCGAAGGAGGACGTGATCGAGAATGTGCAGATTGTAGGAGGTTGCCACGGTAACGGGCAAGGCATGTGCGCCTTATTGAAAGGTATGCGCATCGAAGACGCTATCGGCCGTTTGTCTGGCATCGATTGTCATGGAAGGGGAACTTCATGCCCGGACCAGATGGCACAGGCATTGAAGCAATTCAATCGATGATCAGCTTATATCCGATTCCCCGGATATTCAAAATCTTGATAGACTCGTCTTTCGATAACTTATGACGTAGCTTGGTGATAAAGACATGCAGGCTGCGTGCGTTGAAGAAAGAATCATCTCCCCAAAGGTCTATCAAGATCTCTTTCATCGGTAATACTTGGTCCTTATTGTCGCAAAGGCGCTTCAATATCTCGGATTCCCGGTTGCTGAGGAGTTGTTTCTCTCCCCGGTAGACCAATGTCTGCGTGATGGAATCGAACGTATAAAGCCCGATACGGAAAGAGGTGGCTTCCGGTCTTTGGACGGACACCTTATGCAGTAACGCCTTGATGCGCACGATCAATTCCGCCATGCCGAAAGGCTTTTTCAGGTAATCGTTGCCGCCTGTCTCGAAGCCCTCTACCACGTCGTTGGCCGCGGAACGGGCCGATAGGAATAGGACAGGGGTGTGCGTATCCGTCTTACGGATCAATTTGACCATCGTGAAACCATCCATCTTGGGCATCATGATATCCGCTACGATAATGTCCGGGTTGATCTCCGCATAACGGGAGAGGCCCTCCTCGCCATTCGCCGCTAGGGTGATATCGAACTCGTTCCCATCCAGCGTATCCTTGATGATCATGGCCAATGTAGGCTCGTCTTCTACTAGTAGTACTTTTATCTTTTCCATATTTGATACTTGATTTTCGGATTATTATTTAAAATGCAGGGTAAAGGTGGAGCCTTTGCCGGGGACGCTTTCCACACGGGCTGTTCCTCCATGTTTACCCATCATGTCTTTTACGTAATATAATCCTAGGCCATAACCTTTCACGTTGTGGATATTCCCGCTGGGAACCCGGAAGAACTTGTCGAATATCTGCCGCTGGTTGGCTTCGCTGATACCCGGGCCGTTATCGGTTATGGAGATTGTCGTTTCGTGATCGTCTTGCCGGGCTGTCGCTTCGATGCGGCAAGGTTCCTTGTCGGCGTATTTGATTGCGTTATCGATAAGGTTGCTCAACATATTATATAGGTGGGTACGATCGGCCACCAATTCTATATCCTCGGGGATGGAGTAAGTAAACTCCACGGGTTTGCTCGCTTTCAGTTTGTATTGCTCGATGAGGGAGTTCACCAACTCGTTTAATGAGATGGTTTCGGGGCGCAAGCGGAAGGTACTGCGGTTCTCTACGGCGAGTGTCAAGATTTGTTCCACCAATCCGGTAAGATGGATAAGTTGGTCTTTAACGATCGTCAGGTATTTCTTCTGTTTCTCGTTGACGGGATCGCTAAAGTTCAATAATGCGTCTACGGCGGCATAGCTGACGCTGATCGGGGTTTTCAGCTCATGCGTCATATTGTTGGTGAAATCGGTCTTCAATTCTTCCACGGTCTTTTGCTTTAAGATGGTGCGGAGTAAGTATATGAAAGCGCAAATGATCAGCAAAAGTAATAGGAAGGAGGAGATCAGGATGCCTTTCATCTGGGTGAGTATCACGCTAGCCGGCGATTTAAGGAACAGGCGATATTGTAACGTGCTCTCGTTATGGAGCGGGTAATCGAAATGCACGGGGTTTTTCCACGTAGTGAATCGTTCCGGCTTGTCCAGATGCATCCAACCCTTCTCGTCCCCGTTGTTTGGTTTATAAATCGTTACCAGCTCATGTTCCGTTACGATGTTTCTTGCCTCCAGCTCCGAGGTTAATAATTTGTTGTAGGTCTTGAAATCAATTGGTTTTATAGAATCTATATTCGCGTGCATCGCTTGCTGCACCATGTCCTCCACCTCGCCGATTACATATAGGTAATCCGTTAGGGTAGAGTCTATCGAGCTAAAGTCCTCCTCATCCCCGTAATCGATATGTAATTTCATGTGTGAGTCGGGATTTGCCGTCTTGAAGATATCTTCCCGGTTAAGGTCAGGATCTTCTTTCTGCGGATGGATCGAAGCTTTTGCGTCCATCTTCTGCTTATTAGACGGATCTAGCTCTGAGCTGAAGTACACATCTTGGGTTTGAGGTCCCAGCGCTCCCTGTTCTTTTTTGATAGATCGGATGCGCAGGAACAACTCCTTATAGTCGGCGATCTTCATCGCTTCCTCTATATTGATCTCCATCTGTTTATATAATGTATCATATAAACCTTTCAGCCAGTATCCTTGGAAAACCAAAAGCCCGGCCAGCGATAGGACGATCAACAAAGCGATTAACTTAAAACGAAGTCTGATGTTCATGAAGTCTCTTTATGCTTATAATCGAATTGATCGCTAAAAATAGACAATTTTATTACATGAACTTTTAATACGCAAGATAAACTTTATGCGGGCGCTTGTAAATATTTACTAAGGATGCCCATCAACGCCCCAATATCAATCGGTTTAGCCAAATGATAATTCATGCCCGCTTTGATAGCGTTTGTCACGTCTTCGGAAAAAGCGTTGGCGGTCATGGCTATAATTGGCATATGTGCGATATCCCTTCGTTGGAGGGAACGAATCTGCCGGGTCGCCTCATAACCGTCCATGATAGGCATCTGGATATCCATCAGTATTATCTGGTAAAATCCTTCTTCCGATTGGGAGACTTTATGTACGGCGTCGAGCCCATTTATCGCCGTATCGATAGTGATACCGGTGCTGCCGATGATCTCTACGGCGATCTCACGATTTAACTCGTTATCCTCCACCAGCAAGATGCGCTTGCCGGAATAATCGACGTTTGATAACTTGAATGGGCGGATCGGTTCCGGCTGGTCTCCTTCGTCAAGGAAAGATCTCAATACTTGGAGTAGCTTGGACTTATAGAGAGGCTTGGTGATGAATCCATTGGCCTTAACCTCCTTAGCCTCTGCCTCATATTCCTCAAGATCGTATGCGGAGAGAATGATGATCGGTACGTCCGCTCCCACGAAACGTCTGATTTGCCGGGTTGTTTCAATGCCGTTCATTTGAGGCATCTTCAAGTCAATGATCACGGCGAAATACTCTTTCTCCGCTAAATGATGCTGTCGTACTTTTTCTATAGCTTCTCTACCTGAATATACGCATTCACTGTTTATCCCGATCTCTCGCAAACAGCTAGACGTGTTTAGACAAGCGATCTTATCATCATCTACCACAAGAACCTCTAAACCTTCTACCTCTATCTTATCATCGGGCTTCTGATCCCGGCAAACCAATGGCATGTCGATGGTGAAGCGGGAACCTTTGCCATATTCACTCTCCACCTTGATATCTCCTCCCATCATCTGAATGATCTTATGGCTGATCGACATCCCGAGGCCAGTACCTTGTATCCTCTTGATCTCATCATCGCTCGCACGCTCGAAAGGCTCGAAAATCTTATCCAGAAACTCCGGTTTCATACCTCTTCCGTTATCCTCAAACACGAATTGATAATTTCCGATGCCATTATGAGGGGCCTTCTCGTAGATCTCTATCGTGATTCGCCCATTCTCCGGCGTATACTTAATTGCGTTCGAGAGGATATTCATCAATACCTGCTTGATACGCTGCGTATCGCCTTTTACATTCTCATGCCTCAGGTTCTTGACGTGTATATTTAAAGTTTGTTGTTTGTTTTTGATCTCCGGTTGCATCATAACGACCAAGTCTTGCAAGAGCTCACCCACATTGAACTCATCCTCCGAAAGAATTAACCTGCCACTCTCGATCTTGGACATATCGAGAACCTCATTAATCAGACTCAATAATAATTTAGAGGCTCCATTGATTTTTTCCATACAATCTAGTATTCTTTCATGTTCATCTACATGGGCTTTGGCTATAGTCGCCATTCCCATGATGGCGTTCATGGGTGTACGGATATCGTGGCTCATGCGGGCGAGAAAATCAGATTTGGCTTGGTTGGCTTGTTCCGCCGACTTTAGTGCTTCTTTAAGTTGCTTTGACTGTTTCTCCAGTTTCTTTTGCAACTCCCTCTGTTCGGTAATGTCGGTGATATTGATGTAAACGATAAGATAGATAGGCTCGTCACCTTCCCAGCCAATACATTCCCCGTTCAACTGTAGCCAAGCGTCGTTTCCGTTTTTGTCTTTCGACTGGATAACGAAATGTACAGGTTCCCCTTTTAGCATACAGGAGATATGTGCGTTCATCGTATTACGGCTTGTTTCATCTAAACGGGAGAAAGGACTGAAAGATAAAAAAGAATTTTTATCGATACCAGAGAAGTCCATATATTTATCATTTGCCTCCAGCAATGTAAAACTGCCGTCTTTATGTACTTTATGCTTGGATATGAAGCCGGGGATATTATCATAAGTGATCGTTTGCTCGATCCGCCTTCGCATTACGTCCTCTACATCGGTCATTACCGTATAGGAGATAGGGATGCCGTCTTGTAGTTGGTCGGTAAACGTTGAGGTGATTTTAGTCCATCTTTTTCCTTTTCTCGTTGGCATCTGGATAACGGTTTCGTAACCGCTGGCTTTATTAGCTATCGTCTCGTAAACATTCTTGGATAATATATTCCAAGCTTCATCATAACCTTTAAAATACAAATCGGGTTTATTGTGGAAAAGAGCTTCATATTCTTCTTTGGGGTAACCTATCATATCGTAATAGAAGTCATTTGCCCATAAAAGTGTGAAATGCTCATCCAATAAATGTTTGCTAACGCTAGCTCCCGTAAGCCCCATCAATAAGTTGTATTCTAGATCCGTCTCTCGCCCTTCCATCGTATGTCTTTTTATATTATCCTACAAAAGTAAAAATTATAAAAGGTACCCTTGAAATTCTTCTTTTTGATAATATGTTCCGTTTTTGCTTTCGGCTAGTCGGATGTTTTCTGGTAACAAGAATAGGTATACGATTTACCCCTGTATTCTTGTGGAGTCATGCCTACATTTCGACGGAAGAACTTATTAAAGAACGATAGATTATTAAAACCGAGGTCCATCGCTATGTTCTTGATTTCTCGGTTGGTCCCTTTCAACTGAGCCTTAGCGTCTATGATTATTGTTTGCGTGAGGATCTCTTGAGGAGTCTCTCCGATCGCTTTTTTGATGGATGTCGAGAAATAAGAGAACGTGAGGCCCAACTTCTCGGCATAAAACGATACGTTATGCTCTTTCGTATAGTATCTCAATACCATATTTAGGAACTCTTGATAGATTTGTAACGGACGTGTAAGTTCCTGTTTCTCTAATGGGTAAATTTTACTGTATATTTCTATGATACCTTGACTACACATCATGAAAATGGCCTTTATCATCTCTTTATTGTTCAAGATATCGGGATATACGGCATATTGATAGAGAAGCTCGTAGAAGTTCGTGATCAGGTTGGCCCTGTTTTGGGATATTTTTATAATCGGATACCTGTAAATCATCAGTAGATAACCCATCGTGCTCTTGATAAAATTGGTGTAACACATAAAATCGAAAGAGAACGCTATGAAATAGATCAAGATGTCGGGGGATATCTCATGTATTTGTATGCGACTATTGGGCAATAGCGTTACAACATTGAGTTTCGAAGTGGTCAATTCTGACATATTGATAGTTGAGCGTATTTGCCCTTCCATGCAAAGGATAAAGACCCCAGCTTTTATCTTACAAGGAATATTTATAAACTCCTTGAGTTCGTCGGCGGATATGTATTTACCAACCATAAAGTCCGTAGGTGAATCAAGGCAGAGGAACTGTTTATCCATATTGTAAGATTTTTGACGTCAAATATAAATATTAATTGAAACTCAAATGTTGTAAAAGGAAATATGGAACATATTATCCCAAAAAATAGTTAGCCAAGACTAAATAAGATCCTTTACACCCATAAACTTGAACGGTTGCGCCGGCTTAAAGTCTTGTGCGACCAGTCGCTACCATCCCGTTTGTTCCCGAATAAACTACTCTTGTACACATGATTTTCAACTTTTAATAGGTTATCTTCAAATATTTGATTGATATATCAACAGTTAGAACCTCTTAATGTTCAGTTTACGTTTTCGCGTCAAAGAGTACGGCGGCCTTGAAACCTTTTTCCTGCAATTCCCTTAGGTGAGATTTAGCATAAAGGATACCACTCATACTACTTTTCCGAAGGTGTTTTCCAGATTACCTTGTTCCTCTTTGTTGGGTTTGATAAATGGCGATAAGACTAAATAACATTCCTGATAAGACAAGGTAAGACTTCGTAAGTGAGTGGTAACATAGTTTCTTTTAAGAATACGTTTCTTTTGTATGAACGAAAAATGATAAAAACAAACCGATATGAAACGTACTATTTACTACATGATTTTATGCTTGCTGATGAGTCTCGGTGAGATTATGGCACAAGGTATTTCCGGGAAGGTGATGGATGGCAAGGAACAGCCGGTAGATGGAGTGGCGGTGATTTTACAGACCCTCGACTCTGTATATGTGGATGCCGTGGTTACCGATACGCTTGGGGATTTTCGATTGAATCATCCGCTAGACCAGTCGTATCGACTTATTTTCCAACACATCTTATATAATATGGTAGAGAAAGAGATAACTACCGCCAACGTAGGTACGGTGGTGCTGGAGGAGAAAGATTATCAGTTGGCCGAGATTACCGTAAAGGGAGAACGCCCGCAAGTGAAACTGGAGGGAGGCAAGCTGACGTATGATGTCCCTCAACTGATGAAGGATAAGACTGCCACGAACGCTTTTGAGATCATCAAGGACTTACCGGGGCTTATCGAGCGGAATGATAATCTGGAGCTGGTAGGGGCCAGTCGTTTGAATATAATCTTGAATGGGCAGTTGACGACAATGTCGGCAGATCAATTAATCCAGTTACTGAAAACTATGCCGGCCTCAAGGGTCGAAAAGGCTGAGGTGATGTATAACGCTCCAGCTAAATATAATGTCAAGGGGGCGTTACTCAATGTCGTATTGAGTAAGAATGAGTCCGAGACTCCTTCTTGGCAAGGTGAAACGGGTGTGGATTACACCCAATATCGCCATGCGGGGGGAGATGCGCATGTGAATTTACTTTATACGAATAAGGGCTTTAGCATAGATTTCCTGTTGAATGGTAATAAGAGACGGGATGTGATGGGGGAGGATATGTTGGCCCGCCATACATTAAATAGTGGTATGACGGAAATAAGCCAACATAATCGGGCCCTTGTCCATGTAAATAGAGGAACGGTTCGTCTGGGAATGGATTATACGTTCGCGAATGAGGATAAACTCTCTTTGGCATATTATCTGAAGGGAGATAAAGTCTTATCGGACCGTGATGCCTTTACCTCATATCTGGATCTGTCGAAGCCGGAAAATAAAAGTGAGAGTACGAGCTTGGTCCGTGATGACGGGCACTCCGCTATTCATAATATACGTTTACAATATGACGGACATGCCGGGATATCGGCAGGAGCGGATTTCACCCGTTATCATTCGCCCTCGGTACTTGATTACCAGGATACGAATACGAATGGTTCCCGGACTGATATGATAAATAATACGAGACAGGATGTATCCCGCTGGTCCGTATTCCTAAATAAGACACATAGTTTCGCTTCCGGGTGGGGATTGAATTACGGCGTGCATGGAGGTTACGCCTCGTCGAAAAACTATTCGGAGTATTTATATGAGCAAGGTGCTGGCTATGAGATGGACGAGGAAGCGTTGGAGGATAATACACAAAAGGAATACATCGCTGATATTTTCGCCGAGGTATCGAAAAGCTTCGGAGAGCGTTTCTCTGCTACGGTCGGGCTGAAAGGGGAGTATTTTAAGTCTGACTACGCCTCTAGCCGGGAAAATATGAACCTATGGAATGAGGGGGCGTTGTTTCCCACCGTATCCCTGAGCTATACGTTTTCTCCCCGACATATTTTACAATTCGATATAAGTAGCGATAAGACCTATCCCGGTTATTGGCAAGTCTCCCCGCAAGTAACGCCTCTAAACTCTTACTCGGAGGTGGCGGGAAATCCCTTGTTGAAACCTTATCGCACGTATGAGGGGCAGATAGTCTATATCTTCCGCCAAAAGTATATGCTGGTAGCGTTCTGTGAATACACGCCGGATTATTTCGCCCAACTTCCTTATCAAAGCGATACGGAACTGAAGACCGTTTTTCGTTTCGAGAATATGGATTATAGTCTGGAAGCGGGATTGGCGGTGATCATTCCTTTTAATGTGGGTCGTTTTTGGAATAGCCGCATCACACTGCGAGGTTGGAGGATGCAAGAGAAGAATGATAACTTCCACGGCATCTCATATAACCGTGAGGCTTATCTAGGATTAGCGCATATGAGTAACACATTTAACCTATGTGATAAACCGAATTTAAAAATGACGATAGACGGCCAATACGTGACTCCCGGTGCCATCCAAGGTATATACGACTTGGGTTCCATGTATGAGATATCCGCTGGATTAAAATGGACTTTCTTGAATGACCGTGCCAGCTTGACACTTAAAGGAGACGATATTTTCGCCAGCAGCATTCCACGTACCATCAAGATAAACCAAGGCAATCAATGGAGCCGGATGAGGAAATTGAATGATGAGAGATGTCTGAAATTATCTTTTGTCTGGAAGTTTGGTGGTTACAAGGAGAGGGAACATGATTCGATAGACACATCCCGTTTCGGAAAATAATAGATGCCTTGTAGTTTCATCCTAATGAACTCTTTGTTTCAATAGGATGAAACTGGATACTCTTCTAAAGGAAATCCTATATTGCTTTCGTACTCGCTTCTATCTGTTCCATTAGCAGGGTGATATTGCTCATGAATAATTTTACGGATATCGCCAATAAAATGATACCGAAGAATTTACGGATCAAGTAAATACCGCCTTTTCCTAAAACCCTTTCCACCTTCCGTGTCATACGAACCACGAAATATACCCATAGCATATTCAGTATTAACGCCACGATAATATTCACGCTGGCATATTCCGCACGGAGCGATAATAAAGTGGTGAACGATCCCGCTCCGGCTAGCAACGGGAATACCAGCGGCACCAACGTAGCCTCCTTGATTGGCCCTTGATTCTTGAAAATCTCTATGTCGAGAATCATCTCTAAAGATAGGAGGAAGATCACAAAAGCGCCGGCCACGGCAAACGACTCGATGTCCACATGGAAAAGCCTGAGCAATATATCCCCGGCGTAGAAGAACCCTAATAACAATAGAAAAGAGATTAGGGTTGCCTTCAACGCATTGACATCCTTGCCTTTATCCTTTAGGTCTATGATGATGGGAATAGCTCCGATTATATCGATAACAGCGAATAATACGATAAAGGCGCTAAGTATTTGCTGGAAATTGAAATTTGTGAACATGATGTTATCCTCCTGTGTTTTTTAATCCTCGTAAAGATACATATTTTCTTTGAATTGGTCAATATGACGAAATTATTGGTGTGTGTAACTAATTTTAGCAGGCCTGAACTATCAACGTGTCAGAATTGTTCTTATATTAGAAGCAATAATCATTAAATCGAAAGGCCATGGGAGCAAAGAAGAATTTTGTGTTGGACACGAATGTCATATTACATGACTATAAGTGCATCGAGAACTTTCAGGAAAATGATATCTATCTACCCATCGTGGTATTAGAAGAGTTGGACAAGTTCAAGAAGGGGAGTGAGCAGATCAATTATAATGCCCGTGAGTTTGTTCGGGAGCTAGACTTATTGACCAGTAATGACCTGTTCTTGAAA
The DNA here is from genome assembly GCF_003635425.1 of Parabacteroides sp. AF27-14. NCBI lineage: Bacteria > Pseudomonadati > Bacteroidota > Bacteroidia > Bacteroidales > Tannerellaceae > Parabacteroides > Parabacteroides sp. AF27-14. The sequence continues at coordinate 37,551 of NZ_QTLZ01000010.1, read as the reverse complement.
GGCGCCTCACTAGGACCGGGAAAAGGTACACTCTATATCGTGACCGGTGATAAGTACAAGGAGAAAATAGCGCATTCTTTTCCGGATAAAACGCCAGATCACCGTATTTTGTCTTGTGCGTTGACGATCGCCGAGAAGAATCCGAAGATCAAGACAACCTTGGTCAGCAAGGATGTGAACCTTCGTATGAAGGCTCGTTCTTTGGGTATTCCCGTTGAGGATTATATCACGGATAAGGTCGTGAATGTAGATATTTTCGAGCGTGCGCAAGAGACCTATGAGAATATAGACCCCGATTTGATCGACAAGATCTACAGCTCTCCGGAAGGCGTGGACGCAGATTCGTTGGATATCAAGTCTAAGCTCGACCCGAACGAATGCTTTATCTTGAAAAGCGTACGTAATAGTGTATTGGCTCGCTACAATCCGTTTACGGATAAGATCAAGAAGGTGGATAAAGGCACGAACTTTGGTATCCAGCCCCGTAATGCCGAGCAGAGTTTCGCTTTCGAGGTGTTGAACGATCCGAATATCAAGCTGGTGGGGCTGACCGGAAAGGCCGGTACCGGAAAGACGTTGTTGGCGTTGGCCTCTGCCTTGAAACAAGCCGGCACGTATAAACAGATACTTTTGGCCCGTCCGATCGTCGCTTTGGCGAATAAGGATCTCGGTTTCCTTCCGGGTGACGAGAAGCAAAAGGTCGCTCCTTATATGCAACCTCTATTCGATAACCTGAACGTGATCAAGACTCAGTTTGCCCCGGGTAATCCCGATGTCCGTAAGATCGACGATATGCAGAAGAACAATCAGTTGGTGATCGAGGCGTTGGCCTTTATCCGGGGTCGTAGCTTGTCCGAGACTTATTGTATCATCGATGAGGCCCAGAACCTCACGCCGCATGAGATCAAGACGATTATCACCCGTGCGGGAGAGGGAACGAAGATGGTCTTCACGGGAGATATCCAACAGATTGACTCCCCGTATCTAGACGCCCAAAGTAATGGCTTGGTCTATATGATCGACAAGATGAAAGGACAGGACTTGTTCGCCCATATCAACTTGATAAAAGGCGAGCGAAGCGAGTTATCTGAGTTAGCGTCAGATCTTTTGTAATTAATATAGGGAATTGAAGATTGAAAATAAACGCTTATGTGAAGCTTGATTTTTAATCTTCAATTCTTAATGATTAGTCATTTACACTCGGGCAGACATAAATTTTCCGGAAACTACCTTTATAGGAAGGGTCTCCCATATCTTTGATCTCATTCAGATGTTGTTTAAGATGGGCGGTTTCGCCGTGCTTTTGTAATTCCCCGTCGTTTTTCCAAGTCTCGGCGATAAAGAATTCGGTGCTATCGGTGAGGGACTGGTACATGCCGTAGTCGATACATCCCGGTTCTAGCAACGTGCTTTCCTTGCATTTCAAGAATGATTCCTTTAAGGCGGAGACACATTCGGGTTTTACTTTCCGTTTGATATTCAGTACGACTTCCATGGATTCTTTATTGCTTCCTCCATTCGTGCAACCGGATAGAGCGATTAATACGCAGGCCATTGAGATAAACACTTTCTTCATGATAGATTGTTTTTAAGTATTTGATACGACAAAAGTAGTGAATTTTTGATCTAAACACAGGAATCGAACATCTGATATTAAATTATTGTTGTTAGTGGAAGTTGGAATGGATATATTTGTGATAATATTAATAGCTATTTATGTTAAATTTAAAACAAGAGTCATGAGAAAGAGTTTGTTGTATGTATTTGCCGTGATTTGCACGATGGGTTTTTTTACGGCATGTGGTGATGATGACGATTCAAGTTCTTCCGGTAACTGGCAAGATCTGTCGAAAACGTACGAGGGTAAGAGCGTTAATCTGGTAATGGGTGAAGTGACAATCCTTGTTGACGGTAAATCGGTCGTGATTGCCGCTTCTTCTGCGGAGAAGGCATCAGTAACCTTGAACAATATCATCCCCGAAAATAAGTCGGTCGCTATTGATGCCGCATTGAAGGAAGCGGACGGCACTTATACGTTTACCGGCGAGAGTACGGTTGGCGATTGCGTGGTATCGGTAAATGGTACGGTGAAAGGGGGCGTAGCTTCTGTTGTTTATACTCGTAAATTAACTTCTTCTATCGTAGGTAATTGGAGCTTGAAAGCGGGCGTGGAAGCTATCTATGCGAATATCGTTACCGGAAATTCTACGATCGATGATCTCGTGCGTATGATAAAGCCAGTTATCAGTAACTTGATTTGGGGCAAAGTAAGCGTTGTAAATGTTAACTTACCGGAAGATGGAATCTTCGATGTTTCTTGGAGACCTATAGGGGCTTCTGAGGATAAAGGAATCGGTGAGATCACGAAAATGGCAAGTATCCAATATTGTGTGGTAGACGGGAAATTTATGGTGGCTGTGGATAAAAATTATGTGACAGTCTTGACTACTTTATTACAACAGGCTGCTGGTGACAAATTGGAGGCCGCTGGTATCTCTATTGACGAGATCATGAAGCTTTTGGTTGATTTAGGAGGTTATTATGGTCTACCTCTTAACATGAAGGTGGATGGAAGTAAGGCTACTTTTTATGCGGATAAGGATTTAATCGTACCGGTTTTGACCATGATAGCTCCTATCTTGAAACCGATGGTTCCGGAGAATTATCAGCAAATGGTAGATATGGTATTGCAACTACTTCCGAACGCAAAAACGTTAGAGTTTGGACTTAATTTCACGAAATAATTGAAAATCCTAGGTTGTAGAGACGGGGCACACCCCGTCTCTACAACTGGATGAAATTTGGCAGAGTTATACCAATATAGGAGTTAATCAATTACCTTGGTGCTTTCTGATATAAGAATATCGCTATAAATGTATAAACTATATTCGGTATCCAGGCCGCTACGGCAGGACTCACATAACCATTAATAGCGAAGGTGGAAGTAACCGTCATAAACAGGATGTAAGAAAAACTCAACGCCAATCCGATACCAATATTCATACCCATACCTCCCTTTATTTTCCGGGAAGACAACGACGCTCCGATAGAAGTCAAGATAAACGCCGCCATGATCGTGGCGAAGCGCTTATGATACTCGATCTGGAAGGTCTGTATATTCCCGATACCTCTTTTTTTCTGTCGGTTGATATACGTATTTAGCTCGGGCGTTGTCATCGTCTCGCAATCATTCACGGAAATCAGGAAGTCCGAGGGCACGATGGTCAAGGTCGTATCCTTACGGGAGCCTTGGGAAATATGTTCCCGCATGCCATCGAAATCACGGATCATATAATCGATAACGGTCCATTGATAAAGCGAGTCGTATTTGATTGACTTGGCGGTCAGACGGGAGATCAATTTCTTATCCTCGAAATGCTCCAGAGAGAAACGGTATCCCATGTTCGAGCGAGCGTCATAGCTATCGAAATAAGCGATAATACCCGGCTCGATCTCCAATTGGGCGTTCTTTACGTAGTCCACCTTCTTGTTGCGGATATACTTGTTCTGGAAATCGATACGAGTCTCATTCGCCGGGGGAATGATGTAAGCGTTCAGGATAAACGTCACGATAGCGATAATCGTAGCCGAGACCGCGTAAGGAAGCATTAACCTACGGAAACTCATACCGCTGGCAAGCATCGCTATGATCTCCGAACGATCCGCTAGCTTCGACGTGAAGAAGATCACGGCGATAAATGTGAATAACGGACTGAACAAATTGGCGAAGTAGGGGATAAAGTTCAAGTAATAATCCACGATGATCGCCTTCAAGGGGACATCCGGATTCAAGAACTTATCGATCTTCTCGTTTATATCGAAAACGACGGAGATAGAGATAATCAAGGCGATAGCGAACACGTACGTGCCCAGAAACTGCTTGATGATATACCAATCGATCCGTTTTAGTTTAAATTTCATCTGTCTCGTTTTTTATAACCGGTTCGCTAATTGACGGACCATACCACTTTTCCATGTAGTAAAATCGCCAGCGATGATATGTGCCCTCGCTTCTTTCACCAACCATAGGTAGAAAGCGAGGTTATGGATAGAAGCGATCTGTAAGCCAAGCATTTCTTTCGCCTTGATCAAGTGGTGCAGATAAGCCTTGCTATATAAGGTATCCACGTAGGAATGTCCGTCCGGATCGACTGGCGAGAAATCGTTCTCCCATTTCTTGTTACGCATATTGATAGTACCGAAGCGGGTGAACAGTTGGCCGTTGCGTCCGTTACGGGTCGGCATGATACAGTCGAACATATCGATGCCTCGTTCGATCCCTTCCAGCAGATTGATCGGGGTACCTACGCCCATCAAGTAACGAGGCTTATCTTTCGGCAAGATCTCGTTCACGACCTCGATCATCTCGTACATCTTATCGGTAGGCTCGCCAACGGCCAATCCCCCGATAGCGTTTCCGTCGGCGTCTTTTCGGGCCACGTTCTCCGCCGCCCTCTGCCGCAAGTCCGTATAGACGCATCCCTGTACGATCGGGAAGAGACTTTGCCCGTAGCCGTATTTCGGCTCCGTGCTGTTGAAGCGGGCGAAACAACGATCCAGCCAACGCTCGGTTAGGCCCAGTGATTGCTTGGCGTAATTGTAGTCGGCATCTCCCGGGCAACACTCATCGAAGGCCATGATGATATCCGCGCCGATAGAGCGTTCGATATCCATCACCTTCTCCGGCGTGAACATATGCTTGGAGCCGTCGAGATGCGAGCGGAACTCGGCTCCCTCTTCATGCAGCTTACGATTGTCGGAAAGGGAGAATACCTGAAACCCCCCGCTATCGGTCAATATCGGGCGATCCCATGTATTAAACTTATGCAAGCCTCCGGCCTGCTCCAAGATCTGGATACCGGGACGAAGATACAGATGGTACGTATTCCCCAAGATGATTTGTGCTTTGGTATCTTCCTTTAGCTCGGTCATATGTACACCCTTTACCGTACCTTGCGTACCCACGGGCATAAAAATAGGCGTCTCGATTACCCCGTGATCGGTGGTAATCAAGCCCGCCCTAGCGTTCGATTTCGTATCGTTATACTGTAATTCAAATGTCATGTATCAAAAATTTGTGACAAAGGTAGCATTTTTCTCTTAGAATCCGAAGTCATCTATTTCTACCTTTTTCACCTCTTCCTCTTTGGGCTTCTCCACGAACTTGTGTACCTCGTTTGCCTTGATGATGATCGCTCTCATCGGGCGTACGGGACAGATCGATTCGCAGCCGCCACAACCGATGCAAAGATCGGGGTTTACTTGCGGGATGGTAAGCGTGCCCTCGTAAGGAACCATATGCACGGCTTGGGTAGGGCAGTGCTCCGAGCAGGCCCCGCAGTCCGTCCCCTCCGTCTTTACGATACAGCGGTTGATGAAGAAGGTGGCGATGCCCACTTGCGTAGTAGCTTTCTCCTCCTTGGTAAGCGGTTTTATAGCGTGCGTGGGGCAAACCTCCGAGCAGACCGTGCATTCGTAATTGCAATAACTGTCGATGTAAGCGACACGGGGTTTCAGCATATAATCAAAGCCGTACTCCAGTCCCGTGGGACGTAGTACATGACTCGGGCATTGGGTCACGCAAATCTGGCATCCGGTACATACATCCTTGAAACGTTCTAAGCTGATCGCTCCCGGCGGTACGATAGGGGGCCATTTCTTGCCGTGCTTACCTTGCCCGTGCTGCCCTTTGCCATGCCCTTTTTCCATTCCTTGGGCAATGGTGGATACGATCGGGAGGGAGACCGCAATGGTAGCCCCTGCCGAGAGAAATGTACGGCGGCTGTTCGGAGCGGTAGCCTGTTGGATCACGTCCGTTTGTACGCGAGCTGTTTCGGCTTCTTTCTTGAAGGAAGGCTTGAAACGATATTGCAATCCTCCTTTAGCGCACGAGGACACGCAGTTGAAGCAATCTACGCAACGGGAGGTATCTACGGTGAGGTTCTTGCTGTCGATCGCCTCCGCCTTACAAGTATGCTCGCAATTACCACAATGCGTACAGGCTTCTTTGTCAAAGGAGATCCGGAAAAACGAATACCGGGAGATCAGGCTCAACAGCGTTCCTACCGGGCAAAGCGTATTGCAGAACAACCTTCCCCGGAATACGACCATGATGATGAATACGAGCAACGCGACCAAAGCGGATACCACGCCGAATACCGTCACGTTGCTGATCGTGACGTGATAAAGCGTATAGTTATCCATCCGTGTCAATCCGTCGGCCAGCAGGTTATTGACCCACATGACGACCGGACGGAACAGGTTGCTCGCTATACGGCCGAAGTTACTGTACGGATCTAGCAACGTACATAATTCGATCATCCCGAAAACAGCCAGTACGAATGTAAGCCCGAGAATAGAGTACCGTAAGATATTCATTGGCTTATGATAGCTGAACCTGCGTACTCCTTTCTTTTTCTTCTTTCCGATACAGAAAACTCGGTTGATAATATCTTGCAATACGCCCGCCGGGCAAATAACCGAGCAATAGATCCGGCCGAGCAATAAAGCCAATACGAATTGGAAGACTACCAACCCCGCCATTCCCCCTAAAATAGCGGGCATGATCTGGAGATGCAACAACGTGTGCAGGTTGTCCGGCAATACATCGGCGAAATCAACGAAGAATAAAAGTATGGGTACGAAAATGAGGATCGCGAGTACGACCCGCAATCCTTTTAAGTAATTAGGCTTCTTCATCCTCGATTATATCTTAATACGTTTGATCGTGACATTATCCAGATTCGTCGTACCCAGCTTTAAAGCCTCGCCTTTACCGATATGACCTACGGCGGCCATATCCAGCTTCTTCACTTGGTTGAACAGGCGAAGGGCGGCGGTGTCTATAGCGACGATATTGGTGGAGGCGATCAAGGATTTCAAGGTAGCCACATCGGCCGCGCTCTTTCCTTGCGGGCCGTTTTGGTGCATGATACGATAAGCGTCCACGATGTTCAATACCGGATTCTTTTGCCAAGTGCAAATATCGGCGATGCATTGTTGCAAATCATTTTGATGGAAGAAACGGCGATCCCATACGATTCCCATATAGTTCTTCATGGCGCAAGTCATCTTCGCCCCACCATGGTTCTTCAATACGGGGACGTTGATCCATGCGTCCGCCTCGATCAGGGCCTCATGGATCTTGGCGCTTTTCAGGTTCACGCCACCCGGGATGGATACTTCCTTGAAATATTTCTCATCGTTGGCAGGCATGATGATACCTCCGGCCTCTTTTACGGCCTCTGCGATCCCGCTCGTCTCATAGCATTTCTGCCAGTTATCGCAGGTGTGGTCGAATACGGTCACTTTAGAGGCGCCGGCCTCCAAGCATTTCTTGACCAAGGCTTTCACTAATTTGGGGTTCGTATTACCGGCCAATTCAGGAGAGCGGTCCCAACCGATATTCGGCTTGATCACGATCTTTTGTCCTTTTTTTACGAAGTTTCCGATACCGCCAAGGGCTTCCAAGGCTTTATCTAGCATCACCTCCGGCTCTCCACCCATAACGGCTACCATATCGGGAGCCTTCTCTACGGCTACGGTGTTCGTGGAAAGGGCCGCTTGCAGACCTTCAAAATTTAAGGATAGAGCCGCGCTAGCGATGACACTGGTCTTTAAAAAATCACGACGTTTCATAATTGTATACTATATTGGTTTATACTTGATTTACGGTACGGTCTTTTTTTACTCGCTTGTTATTCCGAACAAAGATAATGATTATTTTGATATGCGAGTCAACTCCTTTTACAAAGTAGAACTGCTTTTTACTGCAACCCGGGTTGCAGTGATCTTGCGTAATAAGATAAATTCTTGTCGGAAGGCATATCGGTTCTGATAATATTTTTCTACCTTGCGGGGCAAAAAACAGATTGTATGGTTTTATATTGTAGAGTATCATTGAACGCTTTTGTCGAAAGCTTTCGGACTACCTCGGGGCCTGATTCCTTTTTCACGCTTCCGGCGAAGGGGTTGATGCATATCGTGCCGCAAGAGGAGATCGAGTATGGGCTTTCCTTGCTTAGGGAGTCTATCGGCTTGTATGAGGAACGCAAAGGGATACCTGTGGAAAAGAGCAAGAAGGCGATGCCCTTTTTCAGACAGGACAGCCGGATGCTGGTGGGGCCGGAGATAGGCATGTACGTGATCCCTTTGTATGAGAAACCCGGTGAGCCGGCCCGCTCTGCCGAGCCTTCTCTGGTCCTTGAGCTGGACTATCAGTCGTTGGGCGAGCTTTGCCTGTTCGAGAATTATTCCCTGTTGTCCTGCAAGTATGAGAAGGAGCCTATCTTGAACCATTTTACGGCACAATTGGAAAAGGAATACGATACCTTCTTTTTTGATGAGGAGCACACGGGCTTTACGCCTGATTCCCGCTTTTTCTCGATGCTGTGTAACGCCTGTCTGGAGGTGAAGCAGCCTTCCTCGGTGGGGGATAAGGAATGGCGGTTGGCCTCGCTGCAAGCTACGGACGAGGTGCTCTATCGTTATGAGCATGGAAACTTGATCCCATACGTTCCGGTATCGATGCCGGTAGACTGCCTGAAACGGGTTTATCTGGAAGATTTCCGGCGGCAGCCCTTATTATTCGGGACTTTGAACGGTTTCTTGAAAAGCAAGGGACTTCCCGCCGAACAATTACTAAACTTATCATAATGAAGACAGTATCAAATCAAGAACTAACGATCCGTGTCTCCGAACATGGAGCGGAGTTGAGTAGTATCGTGGCGAACGCTACGGGAAAGGAGTATCTCTGGCAAGCGGACCCCGCTTTCTGGAAACGTCATTCCCCGGTATTGTTCCCGATCGTCGGGAGCGTATGGAAGGCCGAGTATCGGAACGAGGGAACCGTGTATCCGCTGTCGCAGCACGGCTTTGCACGGGATATGGATTTTACGTTGATCGATGAGGCGGAGAACGAGTTGCGTTTCGCGCTGGAAAGTACCCCGGACACGCTGAGAGCCTATCCGTTCCCTTTCCTTCTGGAGATCGGGTATCGTTTGGAGGGCAATAAGGTGGAGGTGCTTTGGCGTGTGAAGAATACGGGAGATAAGACGATGCATTTCCAGATCGGCGCTCATCCGGCTTTCCTGTACCCGAATTATGAGGTGGATCAACCGGATCGGGGGTATTTCGCTTTCGATGTGAAAAAAGAGCTCGTATACCGTGCGCTGGTGGAGAAAGGGTGCGTAGGGGACGTGGTTCGTCCGGTACCTTTGGATGCGGACGGGTTGCTGCCGTTGAATATCCATACGTTCGATATCGATACGTTTATCTTGGAGGACAGCCAGATTAAGCGGGTGGACTTATTGGATGTGGAGAAACATCCGTACCTTTCGCTAACCTTTACGGCTCCGGTGGTAGGCTTATGGTCTCCGCCTACGAGAAACGCTCCGTTTGTCTGTATCGAACCTTGGTATGGGCGTTGCGACCGGGTGGATTATACGGGTGAGTATAAAGACCGGGATTGGGTATGGCATTTGGAACCGGGAGAGGTCTTCGATGCCTCCTATACGATAGAGATAGCGGGGGCTTGATCGCTTCGTTGATATTTGCCGTAGGCAGACGACGCTGATTATATCGTGATCGTCTGCCTATGTTTTGTTTTAGATGTTGGCTATTTTATTCAATAGCTCCATCTTTCCGAATAAGATCAGCAGATCATCCGTCTCGATCATCAATTCCTCGGTGATACGGCTGATAACCTTGTATTCTGTCTGTGTGAGCCCGATCAGGTTCTTTTTCTCGTAAGGACGTTCGATCGCTACCAGATGGATGCCGAAATTCTCCTCGAAATCGATGTTCTTGATGGTTTGCCCGACAAGAGTGGCCGGTGTCTTGATCTTATAGAGATGTTCCGTGTCGGTTACTTTATACCAATGCCGGAACAGGCCGCCTAAAGAGGCTTGGGAGGTGTACATCGTAGAGAAATCCTTTTCCGGGGTAATAATCTCGCTTACCCCGATCGCACGGATCACCGTCTCATGGATCGAGGAGATCGCCCGCACGATCAGTTTGCCCGCATCCAGACTTTTCAATAAAGCGACGGTCTGAACGGAAGTCCCGAAATCCTTACCGAATGTTACGATAATGGCATCCATCTCACTCAATGGCAGGGTGCTCAATGCCTCTTTGTCCGTAGAGTCCAAGGCGACCGCCCCCGCTATGTCGTTCTTCAGCATATCGACACGATGCAGATCCATGTCTACGCCGATCACCTCATTGCCGACACGTGTCAAGTCTTTCGCTATCGCACGTCCTAAATTCCCTAATCCGATTACTAAATATTTCATGCTATCTTATTTTTACATTAATATATTTTCTTGTGGATATGTGTAGTTCTTTTTCGTGTATTCCTTGCAGAAACTTACGAGGAAGGCCAATACCCCGATACGTCCGACCAGCATCGTGCTGATAATGATGATTTTCCCGATAGGGGTGAGGTGAGGGGTATAATCGATGCTCAAGCCTACGGTACTCAAGGCGGAAACAACCTCGAACAATAGGGAGAACAGCGGCGCCCCTTTTTCCGTATAGGATAATACCCACGTAGCGATCGCCACCCACATGAAGTACATCATGATGATAGCGAATGCCCGGCGGATGGCGAATGGGGCGATCTCCCGTTTTCTCACTTCCACTTTATCTTTCTCACGTGCGGCGTTCAAGGTCGTAACCAGAGCTACGAAAACGGTGGTCACTTTCAATCCGCCGCCGGTGGACATAGGGGCGGCTCCGATTACCATAAGGATCAACGTCAGCATTAAGGTCGGAGGGGCCAATGTAGCCATATCCGCTACGTTGAATCCTGCCGTTCTAGGCGTGACGGCGCCTAAGAACGCATTTGCCAGTTTCCCCCGCAGGGGAAGGTCGCCCAAGGTATTGTCATACTCGAAAAAGAGGTAGAAAGCCGTTCCGGTAATTAACAGGATCAAGGTAGATATAACAACAATGTACGTATGTACATTAATAATACGGGGCGTATGGATATAATGCTTTTGCTTACCGATCAATATCTTGATACCATTCATCAGCAAGTGATGCAAGAGTTTCAGGTAATTGAAGACGATCGGGAAGCCCAAGCCTCCGAATATAATCAGCATGGCTATCCAGAAATGGAGGTTGTACTTATCCGCCACTAACGGATCGTACATATTGCCGCTCAAGGTAGAGATCCCTGCGTTACAAAAAGCGGACACGGCATGAAACATTGCGTAGAATAATTCCTGCTGCGTACCTCCCGGCAGGCTTCCCCGTACGTCCATATAAATAAAATAGGCGCCGATCCCCTCGATAAACAAGGTCACGAAAAGAATGTTTAAGATGACCCGGAACAACCCTCCCGTCCGATCCTCGTTCAGCATATCTTTCAGCATCATCTTGCTCGTAAAAGAGGATTTCCCCATAAAGGAGAGGGCGAAGAAAGAGGTAAATGTCATGACCCCGATACCGCCGATCTGTATCAAAATCAGGATGATAATATGTCCGATATGCGTGAAACTGGTGGCTACGTCGACGGTGGTTAGTCCGGTTACGCATACCGAGGTCGTGGAGATAAACAAAGCGTCGATAAACGGAATCCGGTGCGTAGTGGCGTTCGGCAACGATAGCAACCCGGCCCCGACCAATATCACGAACACGAAACTGAGCAAGAAAAGCAACGAGGGCTTGATCCGTGTCTGCATCAGCGTGAACGTCTGCCGGGATAAGTGAATCGTGCTAAGCAGCAATAATAAGACATATACGAAGAGAGGTTTCGTAAGGAAAGACAAATAAGGCAAAGAGTGCGCTATGGCATCCTTGAAAAATATCTTGCTGGATAATACGGCGAATAAAAGGAAATAGATGCTGATATCGAGATACAACATTTTCTCCTGTATGATTTCTTGGAACCTCACCACGTACCGGAGTGTTATGCCCGTGAAAAAAGCTAGCAGGATGAATGGGCGGGAGCGCTCTAAGATATGGACGGAATCGGGAGTCTGTACAAAGCCGAATTGGTAGATCAATACGAAGAAAGAGGCTAAGGAGGCGAGTAGGATAATCGCTTCCGCTATCCCGTTCAATAATCCCTTCATTTTACCCCAATAAATCAGCCAAGAGAAGTATATGTTTTTTAGATTCATGTCCGATGTTTTATAAATATAACAAATGTAGGAAATAAAAGTTAGAGGTACGTGAAAGCGCCTTCATTATTTGTTCTCATACTAATTGTTTTACTTACATTATGTGTTGTATAGCATATTGTATGATGTACAATACTGAAATATCAGAAAAATAATCAATTAGGAGGTGCAAAAAAGACCTTTTGTAATTGCTTTGTTTAGAAAAATACTTATATTTGCGCAAATCTAATTACTGATATCATGGATACACAAAACGAGAATAGAGAGATGCTGTCCCCTTATGTTTCCGTAGACTGTGTTCTTCTCGGCATCAATGATGACAAGCTCACCGTGCTGTTGGCGGAGCGAAAAAGTGAGGAAGGCGAGTTGATCGGCTATAAATTACCCGGCAGCCTGATCTATGAGAACGAGGATTTAGATGACGCCGCCTATCGGATACTGAATGATTCGACCGGCTTGAAGCGTGTCCAATTGAAACAATTCCGTTGTTTCGGTTCCCCCGCCCGTACCTCGAACCGGTTGGACGTGATGTGGCTGGAGGCGACTTCCAAGGTGAAGATCGGACGGTTGATCACGGTCGCTTATCTCGCCTTGTGCAAGAATAGCAGGAAGACGTGTCCGGCCGATAAATCCGACTCGATCCGTTGGTGCCCTATCGACGATCTTCCTCGCTTGCCATTCGATCATAAAGAGATTATCGAGGCTGCCATACAGGAGATCCGTAATTGGGTAGAGAAGGAGCCCGCCATCATTTTCGACTATATGCCGATGAAGTTCACGGCGTTCCAGCTTAGGCGCACGTACGAGGTGATCTATAACCGTGAGATGGACGTGCGCAATTTTCATAAGAAGATGAATTCCTTGGATTACGTGGTGCCCACGGACGATATGCAAGATGGGGTCGCCCATCGTGCCGCCCGGTATTATCGGTTTGATAAGGTGAAATATAATCAACAACGTTCGAAGTTTAATAAGATATAAAACCATACGATTATGTGTCTGTTAGGATGTGACATTGGAAGTTCTTCCATCAAGGTCTCTATCGTCGATGAGGAGACCGGGTTAACAATAGGTGCGGATTTTTATCCCAAAGAAGAGGCCCCGATCAAGGCGTTGCGCCCGGGGTGGGCGGAGCAAAATCCGGAGGATTGGTGGTCGTACGTGAAGATCGCTATGAAAGGTGCCATGAGCAAGGCGAAGGTGAAAGGCGAGGATATCAAGGCGATCGGTATCTCGTACCAGATGCATGGCTTGGTGGTGGTGGACAAGAAGATGGAGGTGCTTCGTCCATCTATTATCTGGTGCGATAGCCGTGCCGTTCCTTATGGCGAGCGTGCGTTTAAGAATATAGGCGAGAAGCGATGCCTTTCCCACCTATTGAACTCGCCGGGTAATTTTACCGCTTCCAAGCTGGCTTGGATCAAGGAGTACGAGCCGGATATTTACGACCGCATTCATAAGATTATGTTGCCGGGAGATTTCATCGCTATGCGCCTGACGGGGGATATCGTGACTACGGTTTCCGGTTTGTCGGAGGGGATTTTCTGGGACTTCAAGAATAATGCCTTATCGGAGGATTTGATGAATTATTATGGATTCAGTAAGGATCTGATCGCCGATATCCGTCCGACGTTCGGTTTGCAGGGCGAGGTTACCGCCTCGGTCGCGGCCGAGTTGGGACTGAAGAAAGGTACGCCGGTTACCTATCGTGCGGGTGATCAGCCGAATAACGCTTTATCATTGAATGTATTGAATCCGGGCGAGATAGCGGCTACCGGCGGGACTTCCGGAGTGGTGTATGGCGTGAACGGCAAGGTGAATTACGATACGCTTTCCCGTGTGAATACGTTCGCCCACGTGAACCATACGACGGAGCAGACCCGCTTGGGTGTCTTGTTGTGCATCAACGGGGTCGGTATCCTTAATTCTTGGATCAAACGGAATATAGCGCCGGAAGGTATCAACTATAATGAGTTGAATGATTTGGCGGCTACGGTTCCCATCGGCTGCGATGGCCTTTCGATCTTGCCGTTCGGAAACGGGGCGGAGCGTATGTTGCAGAATAAGCAGATCGATTGCTCGGTGCATGGATTGAACTTCAACATACATACCAAGGCCCATATGGCTAGGGCGGCGCAAGAAGGTATCGTGTTCGCCTTTAAATACGGTATGGATATCATGAATGAGATGGGGATCGATATTCAGGTAATCCGTGCGGGGAACGCGAACTTGTTCTTAAGCCCGATCTTCCGGGATGCCTTGGCGGGCGTGACGGGTACGGTGATCGAATTGTATGATACGAATGGCGCGGTAGGCGCGGCCAAGGGTGCCGGTATTGGCGCCGGTATCTACAAGAACGCGGAAGAAGCGTTCGCTTCCTTGAAGAAGATCAACGTGATCGAGCCGGACGGTTTCAAGGCGAATGCTTATTGCGGGGCGTTCGAGATTTGGAAGGAACGATTGGAACAATCTATTTAACGGCTGAATTATTTACATTTTTAATATATATTATTATGAGTTACTTTAAAGGAGAGAAAGAATTTTTCCCGGGAATCGGACAGATTCAGTTTGAGGGACGTGAGTCAAAAAATCCGTTGGCATTTCATTATTATGACGCGGATAAGGTAGTAATGGGTAAGACACTAAAGGATCATTTACGCTTCGCTATGGCTTATTGGCATACCTTATGTGCTGAGGGAGGTGATCAGTTTGGTGGTGGAACGAAGACATTCCCTTGGAACGACAGCACGGACGCTATCACCCGCGCGAAGTACAAGATGGACGCCGCTTTCGAGTTTATGACCAAATGTAATATTCCTTACTATTGCTTCCACGACGTGGACGTGGTGGACGAGGCTCCTACGCTGGGCGAGTTCGAGAAACGTTTGCAGACGATGGTGGAACATGCCAAGGAGCATCAAGCCGCTACCGGAAAGAAGCTTCTATGGTCTACCGCGAACGTCTTCAGCAATAAGCGTTATATGAACGGCGCCGCTACGAACCCTTATTTCCCGACCGTGGCATGCGCTGGCACGCAGATCAAGAACGCTATCGACGCTTGTATCGCTTTAGGGGGCGAGAACTATGTATTCTGGGGCGGCCGTGAGGGTTATATGAGCCTATTGAACACGAACATGAAACGAGAGAAGGATCATTTAGCCATGATGTTGACGATGGCCCGTGATTATGGCCGTAAGAACGGTTTCAAGGGTACGTTCCTGATCGAGCCGAAACCGATGGAACCGACGAAACATCAATATGACGTGGATTCGGAGACCGTGATCGGCTTCCTTCGCCATTATGGATTGGACAAGGATTTCGCCTTGAATATCGAGGTAAACCACGCTACCTTGGCCGGACATACATTCGAGCATGAGTTGCAAGCCGCCGCCGACGCCGGCATGTTGTGCAGTATTGACGCAAACCGTGGCGATTACCAGAATGGTTGGGATACGGATCAATTCCCGATGGATATCTATGAGCTGGCACAGGCTTGGCTGGTTATCCTTGAGGGAGGTGGCCTAACTACCGGAGGTACGAACTTCGACGCCAAGACCCGCCGTAATTCTACGGACTTGGAGGATATCTTCATCGCTCATATCGGTGGTATGGACGCTTTCGCCCGTGCCTTGATGATCGCCGCCGATATCCTTGAGAACTCAGACTACCGCAAGATGCGTGCCGAGCGTTACGCTAGTTTCGATGCCGGCGAGGGCAAGGCATTCGAGGATGGCAAGCTTACGCTGGAAGATCTTCGTACGATCGCTTTGCGTGACGGCGAGCCGAAACAGATCAGCGGTAAGCAGGAATTATACGAGATGATTGTAAATCTGCATATCTAAATAATTGAAAATCGAGAATTGGGAATTGAAAATTATCGTGCGTAAGCCCTAGTTTTCAGCTCTCAATTCTCAGTTTTTAATTAATAAATCTATTCCATGAAAAGTAACAACACTTATATTTTCGCTCTTACCTTGGTCGCTACCTTGGGAGGTCTGCTGTTCGGGTATGACACGGCGGTGATCTCCGGTACGGTAGAGTCTTTGCGTAAGTTCTTCATCGAGCCGCAAGGGCTTCCGTTGGATCAGGCGAACGCCTTGGAGGGCTTCGTGGTAAGTAGCGCGTTGATCGGATGTATCCTCGGCGCCTCGTTCGCCGGGTGGATCAGCCAGCGTTACGGCAGGAAGCCTACATTGATACTGGCCGCTATCCTTTTCTTGCTTTCCGCTATCGGCTCGGCTTGGCCGGAGCTGTTTATCGGCATGCCCGGAAGTGGCGATCATACGTTTATGTATGCGTTCGTGGCTTATCGTATTCTGGGAGGTATCGGCGTGGGGCTGGCCTCCATGGTATCGCCGATGTATATCGCCGAGGTGGCTCCGGCCGATCGCCGGGGGAATCTGGTGGCATGGAACCAGTTTGCCATTATCTTTGGTATGCTGGTGGTATATTTCGTGAATTATACGATCGCCCTTCAAGGAGATGCCGCTTGGCTGAATACGATCGGCTGGCGTTGGATGTTCGCTTCCGAGATTATTCCGGCGGTATTGTTCCTCTCGTTCTTGATGTTCGTGCCGGAGACGCCTCGTTACCTCGTGATGCGTGGGCGTACGGAGAAGGCGTTGGGCGTCTTGAGTCATTTGATGGATCGGGCGGACGCTGGCCGTGAGCTGGAGGACATACGGAATAGTTTCAAGGAGAAAGCTCCGTCGATGAAGCCTTACTTCCGGTTTATGGGGACTTGGCTGGCGCTGTTCTTGGCCGGCTACGGGTTGTTGTCGTGGGCAGGTAATACGAACGCGTTGGAGATCGCCTTGTTGGCTAGCTTCTGTATCGCCTTGTTGTTCCCGATCCGGTCGTTTGGCGTGCTGATCATCTTGGTGGGCGTGCTGCTCTCCGGTTTCCAGCAATTCGTGGGGATCAACGTGGTGCTTTACTATGCCCCGGAGATCTTCAAGACGATGGGAGCGGCCACGGACGCCGCCCTTTTGCAACAGATCGTGGTAGGGGCGGTGAACCTGTCGTTTACCGTATTGGCTATTTTCACGGTGGATAAGTTCGGACGCCGTCCGTTGATGATTATCGGGGCGCTCGTCATGGCGGTATCTATGTTGATCTTGGGAACTACTTTCTATACCCATTCGGTGGGTATGGGATCATTGGTCTGCATGCTGGTTTATACGGCGGGATTCGCTATGTCGTGGGGCCCGGTCTGCTGGGTGCTGCTGGCCGAGATCTTCCCGAACTCGATCCGCTCCACGGTGATGAGTATCGCCGTAGCCGCGCAGTGGATCGCCAACTTCTTGGTATCATGGACATTCCCAATGCTGGATAAGAATCAATACTTGACCGATACGTTCAATCACGGTATGGCCTATTGGATCTATGGCGTGATGGGTATATTGGCGGCGTTGTTCATCTGGAAATTTGTCCCCGAGACGAAAGGAAAGACGCTGGAGGAGATGGAAGGTTATTGGAAACGGTAACCAAACCTGAGACAAGATAATATATGAGTAAAAAAGGACGGATCAATCTACCCGTCCTTTTTTCGTAATGAACCTTAATGCCCCAATTTAGACGCCGGATTTGCCATCGCCGCCCGATAACTCTGGAAAGTAACCGTAGATACGGTCAGTGTCATTATGATTACCAAAGCCACTAAAAATACCCATACGTAGATCGGCGTTTTATAAGCGAAACTTCGTAACCAAATATGCACCCCGTAGTAAGCAAGCGGGATCGAGATAATAAAACAGACGAGCGTGATCCGGAGGAAAGACGAGTTCAGCATCCAAAGGATCTGCCGGACCGTGGACCCATGTACTTTCCGCACGGCTATCTCCTTTTCCCGTCCCTGTAGCTCAAAGATAACCAGTCCGAATACTCCCACGAGGGATAAAAAGACGGCCATCAGGCAAAGGGCGGTAATCAGCGCTCCCTGCCGCACACTTTTACTGTAAAGCTCCTCCAGCGCCGTATCAAAGAAATGGATATCGGCCGGATAACCCGGGATCAATTCATCCGTTACCTTCCGGATGTGCTCGATAGCCGTCCGGGGATTTCCGCCGGCGATCTTGACATAAGCGTATCTTTCCGGCACCGAACGGCGGTAATGATTCTTAGCCGAGGTCCAAAGTCCCATCGGGCGTAACTCTTTATACAGGGATTCATAATGGACATCCTCAAAGATACCGACAATCCGTACCGGTATATCATTATCCGTGATGCTTGTCCCTACCAAGTCCGATAGGTCGTCCGGTTTCTCGGGGGAAACACCCGAGGCGATCTCCCTCGCTGCCGTCTCGCTAAGGAGGCAAACGGCCTGCGTGTTATCCGCCGCCTCATCCGTCGGCCGGAACTTCCTTCCGGCGATCATCTTTACATCCATTAGCTCCGGGAAATTGGCGGATACTCCCAGCCAGCTCATATAGTAATGTTGGCCTTTGTAATTATACCCGATGAAAGAACGTGATTCGTCCGAGACAAATTTGAACTCACTAAAGGAAACATCACGGATAGCGGGGCTTTCCAAGAGACGTGCCTTGAACAATTCGCCCTTTTTCAAGGCCGCCCCCATGCTTAGTCTTACCTCCAGTACGTTTTCTTTATTGAATCCCAAGTCCACGTTCCCTATATATCTGTTTTGCAAGGAGACGAACAACGCTCCGACAATCAGCGTGATCGAGATAACGAACTGGAACCCTATAAGTAACTTGCGAGTGTTCTTGGCCCGGTCGCTAAGGGTAAAAGACTTATTCAGCGCTATGACAGGAGGAAACGAGGTGATATAGAAAGCGGGATACAAACCGGCCAGTATACCGCCGCCTGCGACAAGGAAGAATGTGTACGCCGGAATCTTCCAGTTGGCATACAGATCCAACGGATGCCCCACCATATTCGTGACCCATTGCACGTTATTCAAAAATAACAGGAAAAGCAAGGCGAGGAAGAAGGCGACAACCGAGATTCCCAAGGACTCCAAGACCAGATACTTCCGTAGCGTGGCGTCCGAGCTTCCCAGCACTTTCTGGATGGTGATCGACTTGGTGCGTATCGGCGCCAAGGCTATCGACAGGTTGATATAATTGACCAAGGCGATACCTATGATCAGGATGGCGATAAAGAATAACATATTCGTCCGTAGCTTATTACCGATGGGAGCGGCGTCCGCTCGGACCGGCTGGCCGAAATAGAGATCTGACAAGGGCCGGAGGCGCATATCCTCGATCGTGAAACTTTTCAGGAAAGCCCGGCTATCGGCCATATAGGTCTCGGTAGTGACAGAGGCGGATTCCGGCGTCGACATCAGCAGATAACAATAGTAAAGGCCGGTATGCCAGTTTTCCATCATCTCTTTCTCCATGATCGGGATATACAGGGCATTCTTCACCCGGGTGTTTTCCGGGAAATCGCGAAAGACGCCTCCCACGATATATGCCGGCTCAAAACTAAGCCCATATATAATCGAGCCTTCGGCCCCGGCGAACTCCGACAGATAAACCGGCTTCCCGATAGGATTTGCCTCGCCGAAGAGTTTCCGGGCCATGCTCTCCGGGATCAGCGTCCCTTCCGGACGTTTCAGGCAATCCGTATCGCCGGCCACCAGCTCGAAGCCAAAGACCTTGGTATATCCCGGGGTGATCCGTTCCACCTGCTCCATATAGCTCCGTGCGTCGGGTCCTTCACTGGCTGATATCCCAAAACGTACGGAGGAGTAAACAAGGTTGTTTGTGATAGCGGCCGCTTCTATATAAGGGGAGGCGGCGATGAAACGCTCGAGTTGTGGACGTGCGAAATTAGCCTCCCATATCCCGTCATCCCGCTTGTTTTCTAACTGAAAAATCCTTTCCCTGTTCAAGAGGGAAGCGTCGAAGCTATATTCATGACCGACATGTATGCTTATTAGCATGAATAACAGGAAAGCGAAGCTAAGTCCTAAAAGATTAGTGACCGTCGCTAATTTATAATGTCTCAAGACATAAAGCAGGTTCTTGAATGTACTTTGCATGGTATAAGTTCTTTTAATTTTAAACCCTTTGATCTGGAAATACAAAGCAAAGCTATTCCTTTATTTACGTTCCCGTGTTATTTTTTTGACAAACGGTTACTTTCTGTTGATGAATTGTGATATTATCAATAATTTCCTTATTTTTGCCATCATACTTCAAAAAGAAACAAGCGCTATGTTACACAAAGGCTATCGGATGCTTTTCAACTGCCTGATGTTTTATCTCTAGCAGATACTCTCCCTATATAAACTCATGGGGGCGGGGATGCCCGTCCTGTGTAACAATAAAAAATAACCTTGATGAGGGCGGATAGATCCTACCTCTACGATAAAACATATAATTTTATGAATACAACCCATCACACACATTCATGCGTACATGATACCGTCTCTTCCGTAGGAGCGAACAATTTCGGGATGAACGACCGTATCAAACGTCTGCGCCGGCAGACCTTCGAGGCCCAACCTTCCCTCTCCATCGAGCGGGCCTTGATCGAGACCCGTTTCTATCAGGAGAATTACGGGAAGTATCCGATCCCTATCCTGCGTGCCCTGAACTTCCTTGAGATCTGCAAGCGGAAGACGATCTATATCGGCGAGGACGAGTTGATCGTCGGCGAGCGGGGGCCCCGCCCCAAAGCCGTGCCTACCTTCCCGGAACTTACCTGCCATAGCGTGGAGGACTTGCATATATTGAATACCCGGGAGCTGCAACGTTACACCATCAGTCAAGAAGATATCGATACCTACGAGCGGGAGGTGATCCCGTACTGGAAAGGCCGTACCCAGCGGGAGCGCATCTTCAGCCACGTCCCCAAGGAATGGAAAGAGGCGTACGAGGTGGGTATGTTCACCGAGTTCATGGAGCAACGTGCCCCCGGGCATACCGCTTTGGACGGCAAGGTCTACCAATATGGCCTGCTGGACTTGAAGAAACGTATCGAGGGGGAACTAAGCGCCTTGGATTTCATGAACGACCCCGAGGCCACGGACAAGCAGGAGGAACTGACGGCCATGTCTATCTCCTGCGACGCCGCTATCCTGCTGGCCGAGCGACACGCGGACTTGGCCGACGAGATGTCTCTCACCGAAAAAGATCCTCGTCGTGCCGCTGAGCTGAGGAAGATCGCCGAGGTATGCCGCTGGGTTCCCGCCCACGCTCCCCGTACCTATTGGGAAGCGATCCAGATGTACTGGTTTGTCCATCTAGGTACGATCACGGAGCTGAATGGTTGGGATGCCATGAACCCTGGCCATTTCGACCAGCATCTGGCGCCTTTTTACGAGAAAGAGATCGCCGCCGGAACCTTGACCCGTGACGAGGCGAAAGAGTTGATGTCTTGCTTCTTCATCAAGGTAAACAATCATACCGCCCCGCCGAAAGTGGGTATCACGGCGAAGGAGAGCGGGACCTATAACGATTTCACGAACCTGAACATCGGCGGCATCCGGGCGGACGGCAGCGACGGCGTAAGCGAGGTCTCCTATATCATGTTGGAGACGATCGAGGAGCTGCATATCCTCCAGCCCGGCAGCGCCATCCACGTCAGTGCCCGTACGCCGGAGCGTTTCCTTCGTGCCGGGTGCCGGGTGATCCGCCAAGGCCATGGCTACCCGTCGGTATTCAACCCGGATGTGTACGTGCAGGAGTTGATGCGGCAAGGCAAGTCGCTGCGTGACGCCCGCGAGGGAGGTTGCAGCGGTTGCATCGAGGTGGGCGCTTTCGGGAAGGAGGCGTACGTGTTGACCGGTTATCTGAACGTGCCGAAGATATTGGAGGTGACCCTGCATAACGGCGTAGATCCGGTAAGCGGTCGCAAGGTCGGTCTGGAGACCGGCGATCCCCGTGGTTTCCGGACGTATGAGGAGCTTTACGCGGCATTCATGCGCCAGATCCATTATTTCGTGGACATGAAGGTGCGGGTCAGCAACTATATCGACCGCATGTTCGCCAAGTACGCCCCCGCCACGTTCCTCTCCCTGTTTATCGATGATTGTATAGCGAAGGGTAAGGATTACTACAATTGCGGGCCTCGTTACAACACCACTTATATCCAGTGTACCGGATTAGGCACGATAACCGATAGCCTTTCCTCTTTGCGGAAACACGTCTTCGAGGATAAGACCTTCACGATGGAAGCCTTGTTGGATGCGATGGCGGATAATTTCGAGGGACATGAACCGATGCGCCAAATGATCCTGAACCGTACGCCTTTCTTTGGCAACGATGATCCGTACGCCGACCAGATCGCCGTCCGTGTCTTCGACGATTTATATGACGCGATCGAGGGCAAGCCGAATACGAAAGGGGAGTGTTTCCATTTGAATATGCTATCCACCACTTGCCACGTCTACTTCGGCAAGGTGATGGGAGCCACCCCGAACGGCCGCTTGGCCGGGCGTGCCATCTCCGACGGTACCTCGCCCTCACACGGAGCCGATACCCACGGGCCGTCCGCCGTTGTCAAGTCCCTCGGCAAGCTGGATCAGGTGAAGAGCGGCGGCACGCTGCTGAACCAACGCTTCCTGCCCAGCCTACTCCGGCGGGAGGAGGATATCTCGAAGCTGGCCTCCTTGATCCGTAGCTACTTCGCCTTGGGTGGCCATCATATCCAATTCAATATTGTGGATACGGAAACGCTTTACGCCGCCCAGAAGTGTCCGGAGGACTACCGGGATCTGCTGGTCCGTGTAGCGGGCTATAGCGACTATTTCAACGATATGAACGCCGATTTGCAAGCGGACGTGATCGCACGGACGGAGCAAGAGACTTTCTGAGCCATGCTGTTATTCGATATCAAACGATACGCCATAAACGACGGGCCGGGCATCCGTGTCACGATCTTCATGAAAGGATGCCCGCTTGCCTGCGTATGGTGCCATAACCCGGAAGGCATCTCGCCCCGGGCGGAGAAGCTGTATACGAGAAAGAAGTGCATAGGTTGCGGGACCTGCGTGAATGCCTGCCCTGTCGGGGCGTTGACCTTGACGCAAGCGGGTATCGTCACGGATGGGTCTCTGTGCCGCACATGCGGTAGATGCGCCGAGGTTTGTCCTACCTTGGCGATGGAGATGTCTGGCCGTGAGTATTCTCTGGATGAGGTCATGCGTGAGATCGAGAAAGAAACGGTCTTTATGGATCGTTCCGAGGGAGGCGTTACCTTCTGCGGGGGAGAGCCGTTGTCGCATCCATCGGACTTGGTTGCCCTGCTGGATCGTTGCGGAGCGTTGGGAATCCATCGTGCGGTGGATACGACCTTGTTCGCCTCGCCGGATACCGTCCGGAGCGTAATGGAGCGCACGGATCTTTTTCTGGTGGATTTAAAGCATATGGATTCCGGTAGCCATCGTCGTTTCACGGGTGTCCCGAACGAGCGTATCCTCTCCAATCTTCGGATGATCGCCGAGGCCGGCATAGACTTCCTCATTCGCGTCCCCTTGATCGAGGGCGTCAATGCGGACGAGGAGAATATATTCCGCTCTGCCACCTTCCTAGCCTCCTTGCCGTGGGAGCGGAAAGTCGTCAATCTCCTCCCGTACCACGACATCGGAAAAGGTAAGCACGATAAGCGAGGAACCCTCTACAATCCCGGGCATCTTCCGCTATCCACCCCTTCCGAGGCAGTCCTGCAAAGGTGTATCGATCAATTCGCCTCTTGCGGGATAACTGCGTTGATCGGAGGATAGTTCTCTTTGGGAACTATTCTTCTTTCAATAATTGGTTGATTGTATGAATGAATAATTCGGCTTGTGGATATAAGTTATCCAACATTTCCTTATCACAATAAACAAAATCGTCATAATCTCCACTATGTCTTTTCTCAAATAAAGTCGAGAATATTTTCCCGATTTTTATAGGAAGCTTTCCGGTAGAGATAAAATGTAATCCAAGCATAGTCTTAACTCCATTATGTGTTTGTGGTTGGTGATCATATTTTAATAGCAGGGAAACCGCTGCGTAATAGCATGCATAATAGAGGCGATTAACAGCAGCATTATAGAAAGACTCACGCATCATCACTTGAGCTTCTTTCAATGTCTCATAAGCACGTTGGATTCGATAGTTGATCAATGCGTTCTTACTTTCTTCATCTAGGATCTCTTTCATAATACAATACCTTCGTTTATAACATTAATATAGAAAGGAGTTTTAAAGGGACGGTTTTCCCAGAGTTTTCTTAACATGACGATGGGGCTGATATTTACGCCAGTCTTTAGTTCCAGCTCATACAAGGGTAAAGTAATTTCTTCCTCTCGTTCCAAAGTCATTTTCTCTCCGTCTATCAAGATGAGTAAGTCGATATCGCTATCAATCCGAGCGTCTCCACGTGCTTCCGAACCGAATAAGATAGTTTGTGCCGTGGGAGCTATCCGGCGCATGATATCTTTTATCTGATCTATAATTTCTGTTCGTTTCATTTTATCTTTTCATTAAATGACTTCTGTCGTGAGACAAAGATAATTATTTTTCTGATTATTACCATTTCTTCCGATACTCCGTAGGCGATATCCCGACGTGTTGCTTGAAGTATTTACCGAAGAAGGATTGGTTGGCGAAGTTTAGCCGGTCTGATATCTCTTGGATGGAAAGGGTGGAGGAGGATAATAACGCCTTCGCCTCCAAGACAACGTAATTATCGATCCATTCCCCGGCCGTACGGTTGCTGACGTTCTTTACCAAAAGAGATAAATATTTGGGAGTCACACATAATTTCCCGGCGTAGAAAGCTACCGATCGTTCCTGCTTATGATGTAAGGCGAGCGTTTGTATGAACGCCGCGAACAACTCCTCTTGCCGGCTCTTCTTCACCTCGATCGGCATATGATTCTTAAACATGCCGTAAACCTCGTGGAATACCGCCAACAATAAGCTCTGGGCAATCTCTTTCCGGTAAGGATGCCCTTTCGCTTTCACTTTCTTCCAGAGGAAAGAATGATATTCCTTGATACAACCTATCTCCTTGGTATTCAACTCGGTGACCGGATGCTCCTTGATGTAGAAGAACGCCGGCAAGGTATTCTGTATATGAGGAATGATCTCCTCCATGAAATTCTTGGAGATGACGATGAAGATCCCGGCCACGTCCTCGCTACGTTCCACGTGTTGGATGATCTGATCAGGCAAGGACAATACGAGATGGTTTTCCCCTACGACATATTCCTCCATATTGATCCGTATACGCATGAAGCCTTTCGTGCAAAGCGCGAATACGACGGCGTCTATTCGCATCGGATGGTCGAGCGAGGGAATATCGTCGATGTTATCGAATATGGCGAAATCCTCGTCGATAAAGTCTATGCCGGGTACGTTCTCGATAAGAGAGATACAAGCTTGAGGTAGATCTGTTACGTTCATAATTTATTCTTGTTTGGGCGATAAAATTAGTGAAATAATAGAATAATCCAATTGAAATGTGTCAAATAGGACAATTTGGTTGCAAAACGGAACTTCTTTGGAGTGGATAAACTCATCATCTTCGCGGTATAATAAATCATAGGATATGAAAAGGATGAAAGGCATTGTTTATGGAGGATTATTATCCGTCGTGTTCGTGATGTCCGGATGCTCGGGCAGTCAAAAAGAGGGACGGGATAGCAAAGAGATCCCGGTGGAGATCGTGAAGGTAGCGAAGACCGTTCCGGCGGATACAAGGAATTACGTGGGAACGGTAGAGGAGGTCGTATCCTCCTCGATTAGTTTTCAGGTGATGGGTAATGTAGAGCGAGTATTGGTGGGCGAGGGGCAGAAGGTCCGTGAGGGCCAACTACTAGCGGTGTTAGACAAGGCTACGCTGGAAAACGCCTATAACGCCTCGGCCGCTTCCTTGCGACAAGCGGAGGACGCCTATGCCCGCATGAGAACCTTGCACGAGAATAAGAGCCTGCCGGATATGAAATGGGTAGAGGTGGAGAGCAAATTGGAACAGGCCCGTTCCATGGAGCGAATCTCGAGGAAAAACCTTGAGGACCGGAACCTGTATGCCCCGTTCGGCGGCGTTATCGGCAAGCGCATGGTTGAGGCGGGAGAGAACGTGCAGCCCGGGCAACCGGTTTTCTCCTTGTTAAGGATAGAGACGGTAAACGTGAAGATCGCCGTCCCGGAGAATGAGGTCGCCACGCTCGGCGATCAAGCCGCTATGATAAAGGTAGCCGCTCTGGGCGGACAATGTTTTGAGGGGAAAGTGACGGAGAAAGGTATCGTGGCCAACCCTATCTCCCATACTTACGAGGCGAAGATCCGGCTGGAGAACCCGTCCGGCGCTTTGTTGCCCGGCATGGTTTGCGATGTACGCCTGTCGGGAGAGGAATCCGTGCCGGCTATCGCCTTGCCGAACAACGCCGTGCTGATAGCGAACGACGGGGGGCGTTTCGTCTGGAAGATCGTAGACGGAGAGGCGAAAGCTACGCCCGTACGGACGGGCGACTTGACGGAGCAAGGCTTGTTTATTCTGGAAGGGTTGAACGAGGGGGATATCGTCGTGATAGGCGGTTACCAGAAAATCAGTGAGGGCATGAGAGTGCGTGCGTTATGAGAGAACGTAAAAACGGAGTGATCGAATGGACCATGCGTCATTACCAGATCACGTTGCTGGTGATTACCGTGCTGGTCGGGTTGGGTATTTGGGGTTTGGTGGACATGCCGAAACAGGAATTCCCGGAGTTCACCATCCCCCAAGGCGTGGTCGTGGGTGTTTACCCCGGGGCGACTTCCGGAGAGGTGGAGGAGCAGTTGGCCAAGCCTTTGGAGAGATACCTGTTTACCTTCAAGGAGGTAAGGAAGAAAAAGACGTACTCCATGTCAAGGGATGGAATGGTGTACGTGATGGTGGAGCTGAACGACGACGTGAACAATAAAGACGAGGTCTGGTCGAAGATCAAGCTCGGCTTGCAGAACTTCAAGTCGCAACTGCCCTCGGGCGTACTCGCCGTCATCGCGAATGATGATTTCGGCGATACTTCCGCCTTATTGATCACCTTGGAATCGGAAGACAAGACCTACCGGGAATTGCAGCGATACATGGAGACGCTGGAAGACCGCCTGCGCCGGATCGAGTCCGTATCCAACCTGCGCCGTTACGGGGTACAAAACGAGCAGATCTCGGTCTACTTGGATCCAGACAAGCTAGCCGCTTACGGCCTAGACACCCGTATGCTGATGACAACCTTGTTCACCCAAGGCTTTACCACCGCCTCCGGCTCCTTGGAGAATGGCGGCTTGGACATTCCCATCCACCTTTCCGTGACCTATCCCTCGGAGCGGGAAGTAGGCGAGCAGATCCTGCTGGCCGATGCCGACGGGCATATGATCCGCTTGAAAGACGTGGCACGTATCGTACGGGAATATCCCGAGCCGGATAGCTATATAACGAACAACGGCAAGAAAGCGATCATCCTTTCCATGGAGATGCGTGAGGGCCATAATATCGTACGATACGGAAAGGAGGTAGACGAGGTATTGCACGCTTTCGAGCGGGATCTTCCCGAGAGTGTCTCGATCCGCCGGATCGCCGACCAGCCGAAGGTGGTGGGAGACTCGGTAAGTTCCTTCGTGCGGGATTTGTTCGTGTCCATCGTGGTCGTGATCTTGGTGATGATGGTATTGTTCCCGTTCCGCTCGGCATTGGTGGCGGCTACCTCCATCCCGATCAGTGTCTTTATCTCGATCGGTGTCATGTACGCTTGCGGCATCCCGCTGAATACGGTGACGCTGGCCGCCTTGATCGTGGTATTGGGCATGATCGTGGATAACTCCATCATCGTGATAGACGCCTATCTGGAATATCTGGACAAGGGCTATTCCCGTTGGTACGCCGCCGTCTATAGCGCCAAGAACTATTTCAGCTCGATCTTGTTGGCTACGCTGTGTATCTGCGTGATCTTTTTCCCGTTGCTTTTCACGATGACGGGGCAGATGTTGGATTTCGTGACCTTCTTCCCTTGGACGCTTTCCATCTCCCTCATGGTGTCGCTGGCGGTGGCGATGGTCTTTATCCCGCTGCTGGAGCGGGTCTTGATCAAGAAGGGATTGAAGTCCGGGCGGGAGAATACGGGCAAGAAGAGGTTCAATCTGCTGGATACCGTACAGGCCGTCTATACGAGGGCACTGACGTGGACTTTCCGTTTCCCGAAAACCACGATCGGTCTGGGCGTCTTGACGGTTGCCTTGGCGATCCTGATGATCACCCAACTGAGCCAGCGTATGATGCCGATAGCCGACCGGGATCAGTTCGCCGTCGAGATCTATCTCCCGCAGGGAACCTCGCTGGACCGTACCGCCGCCGTGAGCGATAGCCTCTATAAACTGTTGTCGGAAGATGAGCGCATCCTGTCCGTCACCTCCTTTATCGGAACTTCCTCGCCCCGTTTCCAAGCTACCTACGCCCCGAACTTGGCCGGGAAGAATTACGCCCAGTTCATTGTCAACACCGCCTCGATAGAGGCCACCCGTAGCGTGTTGGATGATTATACGGACCGGTACGCCGATTATTTCCCCGACGCCTACGTGAAGTTTAAGCAACTGGATTACCAAAACGTATCCTCTCCTTTAGAGATCCGTTTCATGGGAGACGATATCGCCCGGTTGAAGCAGGCCGGGGATTCCTTGATGGCCGTGTTGCGTGAGATGGACGGCTTGGTCTGGGTACACACCAATTACGAGGAGGCCTTACCCGACGTACGGGTTCGATTGGACCCGGTGGAAGCCTCCCGCCTCGGGATCACGAAGGCGATGGCCTCGGCCGATCTGGCGATCCGTTACGACGGCCTCTCGGTTGGCTCCCTCTGGGAAGGCGATTACGCTTTGCCGATCCAGCTGAGATCCGATAAGAAAGGGGAGGGTGACGCGTTCGATAAGGTCGGCGACCAGTATCTTCCCACCATCGTCCCCGGCGTGAGCGTCCCGCTCCGGCAAGTCTCCACGATCGAGGGAGGCTGGAATGAGGGGCAGATCGTCCGTCGCAACGGCGTGCGTACCTTGAGCGTCTTCGCCGAGGTAACCCGGGGGACCAACCAGAACGCTATGCAGAAACGGATCGAGCGAGTCATGGAAAGCCGTATTATCCCGACCTTGCCCGAGGGCGTGACGTACGAGTACGGTGGAGCCAAGGAGCTGGATTTCGAGACGATGAACCCGCTGATGCAGGGCTTGGCGATCGCCGTGATCATTGTTTTCTTCTTCCTGTTGGTCAATTTCAAGAAGATCGGCTTGGCGTTGGCGGCCCTGTCCTCGTTGCTGCTCACCTTGTTCGGGGCGGCGCTGGGCTTGTGGGCGTTCCATATCGATTTCAGCTTGACGTGCGTCTTGGGCGTTATCAGCTTGATCGGTATCGTGGTGCGAAACGCTATCTTGATATTCGAGCATGCGCAAGACTTGCGGCTTCATAAGCATTATAGCCCGAGGGATGCCGCCTTCGACGCCGGCCGGCGACGCATGCTCCCGATCTTCCTGACCTCGGCTACAACGGCCGTGGGCGTGGTGCCCATGATCATCAGCGGCAGTTCCCTTTGGATGCCGATGGGTGTGGTGATCTGCTCGGGAACGGTCTTCTCGATGATCTTGGCGGTCATCATCCTGCCTGTTTTCTATTGGAAGATATTCGGGAGTAAATGAATGATACGGATGTGGATTAGGATATAATATAGGAATGAATATATGCGGAAAAAAGAGATGATAAAAAGATGGATATATGGCATCGTCGGTTCCCTCGTCTTATGCGTGGGGACCGTGAGCGCCCAGCGGACATTATCGCTGGAAGAATGCCGGGAAATGGCTTTGGAGAATAACGCGAAGATGAAGAACGCCCGTTTGGACGTAGAAGGGGCGAGGGAAGGAAAAAAGGAGGCCTTTACGAAATACTTCCCGAATGTCAGCGCCGTGGGAACGGCATTCAAGGCGAACCACGGGATGATGGATATGAGCGTGATACCGGGCCTTCTCGAGTTGTCGATGATGGATGACGGCTTGCTGGGTGGGGTGACCGCTATCCAGCCCGTGTTCGCCGGCGGACAGATCGTGAACGGCAATAAGCTGGCCGACTTGGCGCTCGAGGTGAGCCGTTACCAGATGCGCCAATCCGAGGATGAGGTAGCCCTGACGGTGGAGCGGTATTACTGGCAATGGATCTCCCTTCACGAGAAATTAAGGACGATCGAGATCGTGGAATCCTTGGTGGGGAGTCTTTATAAGGATGTGGAGGTAGCGGTCGGCGCCGGCGTGACGACTCGTAATGACCTACTGCAAGTCCAGTTGAAAAAGAACGGCGTGGCGAGCGACCGCCTGCGGGTGGAGAACGGCTTGCGCCTCTCCAAGATGGTGCTGGCTCAATATATCGGTATCGGGGAAGATGATTTCGAGATCGATTTCACGCTGCCCGCCGAGGTGCCCTCCCCGGAGCTTTACCGGGTGAGCCATGAGGAGGCGCTCCCTACGACACTCTCTTATAAATTGCTGGAGAAGAACGTGGAGGCCGCCCGTCTTCAACAAAAGCTGAAGGTTGGGCAATACTTGCCCACCGTGGGGATCGGAGCCGGGTATATGTATCACGACTTACTGGATAAGGACCGTCCGTTCGGCATGGTTTTCGCTACCGTAGCGATTCCGATCAGTGATTGGTGGGGCGGCTCGCACGCCATCCGGAAGCAAAAGCTTCAGGTGAAGGCGGCCGAGTATTCCCGCCAAAACGCCAATGAGCTTCTGTTGGTGCAAATGCGGAAGCTCTGGAACGAGCTGGAGGAGTCTTATAAGCAAGTCAAGCTCTCGGAGGAGTCCATAGCGACGGCCGAGGAGAATGTCCGCCTTAATACGGACTATTATAAGGCGGGCACGGTAACGCTGAGCGATCTTCTGGACGCCCAATCGCTCCTCCAGCAAAGCCGTGACCAGTATACGGGTGATTATACGGCTTATTTGATCAAACGTACGGAATATTTACAGGCGACAGGGCGTTAATTTGTTTTTTTTCCATATATTTGCTTATTAACAAATAATAAAACGAGAAGTGATGATGAGCTACGCCAATTATCTTTACATAGCGATCCGTGCTGCGGTAGACGCAGGCAAGTCGATCATGGATATCTATAACGACCCCGAATCAGACTTCGGGATAGAGAGAAAAGCAGACAACTCGCCGTTGACAAAGGCGGATAAGGCGGCCCATCGATTGATAACAAACGCTTTGTCCGTTACCCCGTTTCCGGTCTTAAGCGAGGAAGGAAAGGAGATCCCGTTCAAGGAGCGCTCCAAATGGGAGACGCTGTGGATCGTGGACCCGCTGGACGGTACCAAAGAGTTTATCAAGAAAAACGGCGAGTTTACCGTGAATATCGCCTTGGTGGAGAAAGGTGTGCCCGTGTTGGGCGTCATTTATGTGCCCGTCCGGAAGGAGTTGTATTTCGCCTCCTCCTCTGTGGGTGCTTATAAGTTTACGGGAATCGATAGCAGTAGCCAGCCCTCGATGGACGAGATGAAGCAGCGGGCGATACATTTGCCGATGGCGCTGGCGCATCAAGGAGTCGTGGTAGTGGCGTCCCGGTCTCACCAAACGGAGGAGACCACCGCTTTCATCGATAATCTCCGCAAGCAGGGAAAGCCCGTTACGTTGATCAGTAGCGGCAGCAGCCTGAAGATTTGTCTGGTAGCGGAAGGCTCGGCCGATATCTATCCCCGTTTCGCCCCGACGATGGAGTGGGATACCGCCGCCGGCCACGCCATCGCCAAGTCTGCCGGTTGCGACATATATCATATCGACGGCAAGACCCCGCTTCGCTATAACAAGGAAGATTTGCATAATCCGTGGTTTATCGTGAAGTGAGGGAGGTGAAATAAGAGAGTATGTGCTTACGCTCTCTTATTTCTTCTTTTCGATGTCGGTATTATCCCAAGTATCGGCACTGCCCATGCTACTAGTTCTTATGCTTTTTCTTCTGTTATCAGCCCATCGAAATACCTCCGCAGCAACCACGCCATCGCCTGCTGTCGCACCATCGTCAGCCGGTAGTCCTCGCTGATGGGCAGGTGGCCCGGCGGTCGCCAATGGGTGAAGAGGCTCATGGCGTGGCGTTTCTCCTCCGGCCCGCCCATCCCGCTAAATTCAAGGGAACAGTCGATAAGATATTGGAGGCAGCTATCGCTTATTGGCACAAGTCTACCACCAATAGGAAGACCAAAGCTCGTAGCCTATAATACCCACGATAACGGCAAAGACACATGCCGCCGTATGGATGACGGAATAAAAGACCGCCTGCATTTCCTCGAAGGATAATTGCTGGAGAAAGTCGTAAAAATAAATGGAATTATCTATTTTAGGCTTGTTGTAATATAGCAGACCATTAGTGTTCCGTTAAAATGGGACACTAATGGAATAGATTATTAAAAAATATAGACACCTTCATATAAGAAAATGTCGACATGATTTGTAAAAGTTTACGAAGTTTGAAATTAGCAATTGACGATATGTATAATTCAATTATCTATATGAGTTTTATTATGTGCTTCAATAGCAATTAATAAATACAACTCATTTAATTTTGCCAATATTTTATCTATAAGTACTTTATTGTCATAATTTTTATGAGCCTTTTTTGATAATGAAACAATAGCTTTATGGGTATTATTGGTTGAATCATATTTGGGTATATATATTCGGGGACGTATAGGAAAGGAACGTGAATCAGAAGAATTAATTATGTATTCAGAAGCAATTGGCGTATTTAAAATACCACAAATATAATGTGCTTCATTTAAACTAATAAAATTTCCTTCTGAATCTTCACAGATAGTTACTGCGTGATTCTGGAATTGTGGTCGAACTTTACCACCCCATTTTGTCTCAATATCAGAAACAACAGCAGCACCCCATTTAGAATTATCTCTGAATGCGACATAGTAACGAGCAAAGCTGTAAGCTCCAACACGCGCTAATGCATAAAATTCACCTTTACGACCAATAATTCGCTCATTATAATTAGTTTGGCTACATATCAATTTCTTAAATTGATTATAGAATTTAGCTAGCTTTGGTGCATCTTTTACTAATTTATCCATTGGAATAGGCAATCTGTCACTGACTTTTTTATCATACGGGAATGGAACTATATAACCAGAAACCTCTATATGAAATGGTGTAATATCAGTACCTTGTATGAGTGGATGCAAATATTTAGTTTCCAAAAGACGATAAGTCTGTGGTACATTATATTTTGACTTTTTAACTTGAATATTTCTAAGGCTAGTACATTCTTTAGTTGGAGGCATCTCTGTTTGTTCAAAGATTATCATTTCTTGCGGATAAAATTCTATTCCTTCTCTTCCTATATAGCTTGATTCTCCAGCCACTGACTTCATATCGTTAATTAAAGCCTTATTTCGAATATATGTAAACATATTTCTAAAACTATGACATGTAGCTGCATATTGAGTTGAAATATTGAAATTTTCCAAAACAGAAAGATTTTCAATATTATCTATATTCTTGTTAGTCTTTTTTACATACCAATCAACTTCTATTCCATTGCTATATTCCACCTCTCTTCGTGAAATAAAGAATGTCAAGAACTTTTGAGTCACAGGATAAAACGGATGTCCTGCCTTATTCCAATTAGAGAGTTTCTTTATATATAAACGACTTCCATCTGATAACAAAAGGTTTCTAAATCCTTCATAAGAAGGTTGAAAAATTAAAGGCTCTGGCATTAAGAATCCAATAATTCCATCGTCTCCAAGCCAATTTTCAGCAACAACGTTTGTTATTAATGCACATATATTTAGATTAATTCCTCCAGTTACTCTATCTCCAGAAAAAAGATTTCTAGAAATACACAATGAAATTATTCTATCACGATATCCAGATGGCAAACTTTTCCAATCCACCCATGGTGGATTTCCAACAATAACATCAAATTTTCCCAAATTTGCTGTTGTAAGAAAGTTAGTAATTATTCTCGCCCAGATGCCATCCCAATTTTTTCTTTCTAATTCAACAAGTGAAGAGGTCAGTTTATGAATTTGAGATTGAATTTCATTTGTCAATTCTTTCTTTGGTACAAGTGATGATATGCAGTTATATGCGCCTTCTTCATTAAAGGCTTTAATATAAGGCTCTATATCTGTCATTGCTTTGGAAAATGCATAAGAATCCTCAACCATACTACATGGAACCACAATTTCAATTGGATCCATGAGAGTATTGATACTATATTCATAACATTTTATACCATCACATAATACTGATTTAGGTACATAAGATGAATCACCCAAGAAAATAGGTATTTCAATCTCATTTGTATTATCAAGCAGGTGCGAAATATTAATAAAGTAATTAACTCTAGCGGAAAGAACTGCAACAGGATTCAAATCAATGCCTTTGACACGATTCAAAATTTCCTTAAGTTGTTCTTCTTTTGATAAAGATTTTGTTTCGTAAAGAACCTGCCCAATCATAGCTGTTACAAATGTTCCAGAACCACAACAAGGGTCAACACCTTTCCATTTTGAAACACCACATAACTCAATAGCCTCTTTTACAACATGATGAGCTAACCACTGTTTGGTATAATATTCACCTAAAGAATGTCGAACCTCTGCTGGCATCATACCTTGATATAGCTCCTTAAAGAAATCACGTGATTCTGATGATTGGTTTAATACAGGACGACTTGAATATTTACTTAATACTTTAAAAACAGAATTCAAAGATTCTGCAATGGTTGAGTTCCATTGTTCATTAAAAGCATACCAAGAAAAGAAATCACCCTCTAATAAATTTAACATTCCGTAATCACGAAAAATTGCACCTTCCTCTAGACTAGCCAATTGTGACCTGAGAGACTCTATTGGCGTGTTTGATATCGCTTCAAAATCAATAAATGATGAATTATATCTTATTAGGCTTATGATTCTATATGCTACAATCTTTACTATAATAACATACGCTGTTTGTAATGCAAACAATGCTTTGTATTCCTCATCTTTTTTAGTAAACTCAACTTGAAATACATTTTGCAATGCAATCTTTCTATCTATTATAGCTTGTTGCTTTGATATGTCATCATGAGATAGGTTAAATAGTTCCTTCCACTCATTGAAGAGCATTACTGTTCTATCTGTCATATTCGTTGACAGAGTGCTGTACAAAGAGTTAGCAAGTTTTATACCTGTACTAGAATGCCCTGAGCAACAAAAATCCTTAACGAGGCTTTTTGATGATAGTGCTGTCTTGCTTAATTTTACTATTGATTGAATTAATCTATCCATAACTGAAGCGTTCAACTCACTGAATGCTTCAAGTATAATTCCAGAAGAATCTCTAGTAACAAAACAACCTTTTGTTCCGTCAGTTACAAAGCCTACTAATTCAGATTCTAAAGTCAAGCCAAGCATATAATCAGATATTTGACTTACTGCTTTATTCTGTTTTTCTATAGTATTTAGTGTTTTCGGTTGCTTAAACTCAATGATTAATGCACCAATAGCAGTATCAGCTCTACCTTTTGTTATATGTCTAGACGTTTCTATTGTTACTTCTTTTAATGGATGATATTCGTAACCTAACCGCCCAAAAACCTCCTTGAAAAAGTGAAAGAGAACACAATCGAAATAACTCTCAATTGTTGCTTCGTTTTGAGCAAGACGAGAATAATTTACTATCTCTTTACTTTTTTTTTCTAAGATATTTCTATATTCAGGAGAATGAATTATTGCCGAAAATTGCTTTTGTTTTAATATTTCTAATTCATTATTATTTTCTATTGCCTTCTTTGACATAACTTTTCTTATTATTGTATTTAGAATTGGGCCGAAAGTTCTAATAAATCCTCGGAGTTTACTTTATATTACTGCAAGTTTAACAAGTGAAGCAAACGCTTCGTTACTATCTCTATGATTAAGACGGTAGCAGAACTCGTTCACATACTTCTGCATATACTTAACCGACACGTTGTGAAACACACCATACATGCCACGTTTGAGTATTGCCCAAAAACTTTCTATACCGTTGGTATGGATTCCATCACCAAGTGAAAATGCAACAGTGGATCCACTTTCAACCGTACAAAGTTACAATCATTTTCCTTGTCGAGGATATTGTACCCTGCAAATTGATCGGTCATGACAGTTGTATTTTTCTTACATCCCTTTTTAAGTACATTGAAAAGTTGTTTGCCGCTTAACTGTTTTCCTTCTTCGTTATAATTAGCAACAACAGCATGAACCCTACCTGTATTACGTTCTTTTACTCCGATTACAGGAGTTTTAGAAGTACCACGACCTCTTTTAGGTTTGCTATCATTATCTTTATCATCGTCTGAATGATCATTGTTCTTACGAGGTTTGCCACCTACATAAGTTTCGTCAATCTCAACTATGGCTTCAAATGTTTCTTTATATTCTTCTTTTTCCATTGCCTTACGGATTTGATGGAGCATACGCCATGCAGACTGGTAAGAACCCATACTCAACTCTCTTTTTAGTTGCAATGCTGATATTCCTTTCCGGGATATGATAACAAGGTTCATTGCATACAACCACATGCGAATATCAAGATGCGTGTTTTCAAATATTGTTCCTTTTAATGCGGAAAATTCAGATTTGCAATTGTTACAATATAATTTTCTTCTATCATAGTTTTGATGGTATATGCCTTTATGAACACAACCACATTTAGGACAAACATAACCATCTTTGTATTTTGCAGCTACAATAAAATCTATTGCACTGTTTTCGGTAGGGAATCTCTTTGTAAACTCGAAGTATGTCATAATTTTCTTATTTTTACACTGCAAATTTACAAAGAGATTTTTAATTAGACAAGCCCAAAGTAGATAATTCCGAAAATAAAAGCCTGCCGCAATCAAGGCGGGCAAGCTGATAATCATTAATAAAGCTCCAAGGATCACGTAAAAACGTTCTTTGTCCATGTACATAATGTGTGCGCATTAAAAAGGTTAAACAATAGTGAGCTACC
>NZ_QTLZ01000010.1:0-450 GCF_003635425.1 Parabacteroides sp. AF27-14 | reverse complement strand
CGCATTAAAAAGGTTAAACAATAGTGAGCTACCTATATTCTCACGAACGAGATAGCTCTTTTCTTTATTTAACTAAATAACCAAGCTTTTCCTCTGAAAAGCCATGTTGTTAAATTCGATTAATTATAGGCCAAATGTATAATTATTGGAGAAATAGAGTTTTTATGGGCAGACACAAAAAAAAGCGTGAAGCTGCCGTTATATTGTTATGTGTCTTTTAGGTATCCCCATACCCTTTCAGCCATAACAAACGACAGCTCACGCCTATATTATATTTGAGATAATACAACAGCGTGAGCATGAAGTTTGTTATTCTGGCTGAGTTAAATGGGGAATTTTAAAAGACACAGAATAACACTCGATGCTCTAATACATAATATGTCGCCATGCTTTTCGGCTAACGCTATAGCCACATGACGATGCAAATATAACTATATATTTTGTAAATCA
>NZ_QTLZ01000001.1:408933-493911 GCF_003635425.1 Parabacteroides sp. AF27-14 | reverse complement strand
TAGAAAGGAAGTAGGTATTTGACGAAACCTTCTTCCACCTCCTTGTTCGGGAAACCCAGTCGATAAATGCCAAACTCAGGATCATAGCCCTTGATGGTCAGATACCCGCTTTGGTAGATGACGGGTATGGGATTGTTCGAGGCGGAGTCGATGCTGTTCAGCACATCGGCGTCGGTCTCCGTGTTGGCCATCTCGTAGAGGTCGTAATGGGTGTGCTTGAGCAGCTCCACGAGGTAGGAGGGTGTTCCGGTCTCGAACCAGTAGTCTCCGAATTCCATCTTAGCGAAGGTATTCAATAGGCTGAATGGATTGTATATACCCTCGGACTTGGCAGTGAAATGGTATCCGTCATAGCGTTGCTTGAGTTTTAGGCAGGTTTCCTCGTAGGTCGTCATTTGGGTATCAGCCAGTTCCTTCACTTCGTCATCCAGATAGGCATGTATCTCTTTCTCTGTGATGCCGCATATCTCGACGTACCGATTATCCATCGACAGGTCCATGAGGTTGTTGAGGTCGCTGAATACGCTTACCTTGCCGAACTTGGTCACGCCGGTCAGGAACGCTAGGCGGATATATCCGTCCATGCTCTTCAGAACGCCGTAAAACGCTTTCAGTATAGAGCGGTAGGCCTCCTGTAACTCCGGATTCCCGATCGCCTGTAGCAAAGGCTTGTCATACTCGTCTACCAGTATGACCACTCTCCGTCCTGTTCTCTCATAGGCACGGCGTATCACGCCGGTGAAACGATCGGATGGTGTTATCTCTCTCTCGTCTTTCCCCCACAGGTCTTCCCAAAGGTTCAGATAACGTCGTAATATACTCTCTAATGCCCCAGGGTCAGAATATCTCTCCGCATTTAAATCCAAATGTAAGATGGGGTATCTTATCCAGTCTTTTTCCAATTTCTCCATTGCCAGTCCCTCGAACAGCTCCTTCTTTCCTTGGAAATAGGCCTCCAGCGTGGACAGCAGCAAGCTTTTCCCGAAGCGTCGGGGGCGGCTGAGGAAATAATATCGTCCGGTTGTTACTAATTGGTAGATTAGGGCGGTCTTATCAATATAGAGATAACCATCTTTGCGAAGGCTCTCGAAGTTCTGTATGCCGATGGGATAAATTGTCTGGTTCATATCGTCCTATATTTTATGCGACTTATAAGCAAAGTTACATAAAATATAGGAGAGGAACCGTATCTTTAGAAGTAAATTTTCAACAATAATATCTTACTATGAAGTAGATTTATAACTTGCTGACAGTAAGATGGATAAATATGCTTGTCGAATTTCCGTAAAAACACGTACATGTTTTCACGGATTCACGTACGTGTTTTTGGGAATTCACGTACGTGTTTTCCGAAAAACATGTACGAATAAAAAACAAGTCTGGAAAAACAGACAATAAGTAAGAAGTTTTTATTCCTTATACTTAGCCACCATAATCACGGGGTTGGATTCCTCATTCAATCCCGCTGCGATCTCATTCAAGCGGCCTTTCAGCTTACCTTTCTCGTAGTCTTCCACCAACTCATTGGCTTCTAGTTTCTTTATGAAAGCGATCCCATCGTTATTGATGATCTTTAGTATTCCGTGTTCGTACCACATATCAACGGGTGTCTGATCTACGAAATCGTTATTATATACGACACACTCAAAGATAGCGTCCTCTTGTTTATCATATACCAAGTCGGTTCTGGGGAATCCGGTTTCTTTCTCAAAATCCCATTGTTTCTTTGTTGTTTGCATGAAATAATACCGGTCGGTAAGAATACTTGGATAAAGAAATACTTCCGGGGCCATAGAGCGGATAGGTGGAGCCCTTACGATAAAGGGTTTGATAGAGTGATCTTGGGAATAACTATAAATCGTATCTGTAGATGGCTCTATTAAGACCCAACTTCCATTTTGGGAAATTAATTCGGTATTACGAGGTCCTGCGGACCAAATTCCTTTTGATAAAAACGGTGATATCTTATGCTCATAAGGGAGTTCGATTTCCTTGACAATGCTCCCGTCTTGTTTGGACAGGAGCCAAAATGCGCTTTTTCTCAGATTTTTATAATTGCCAATCTCATCGTAGCAGATTAAGTTGTCTTGATCGAAATTGTATATCTTCCCGCTATTGAAATTAAAATCTTTATCGTACTTTAAAGTTCGCTTAAAGTTTCCGGACAGGTCGTATACGATAAACTGGCTCGAATAGTAGTTGTTGATAAACAGCTCACCTTTCTCCTCATCGAGGGCAATAGACCCGATATTCGTGTATTCTTGGCTACCTTGGCCGCTGCGGTTGATTTTTCTCTGGCCTTTTCCGGTCCGGTCGAAGATAAATATATCTCCGTCTTGTCCGTTCTTGTTTCTAAGGATTATGAGATTTTTGCCGATGGCTTGCATGCTGGCTGAGGTTATGAATTCCTCATTCGTTTCTAATGGGATGTATTCCACATCCAAAAAGTCTTGAAGAATCAGTTCCTTCTTCGGATAATTTGCCGTGATATCCACGGTTAAAAAGTCGTTAGCCGGTTGCTTACCACTTTCGCATCCCGTTATCAGGAACAGGATCATCGCAGAGATTGTGAGTATAAGTTTCATGGTAGTATGTTTTTAAAGGTGTCCCTTTAGCAAACATATGCTTTTCTCACTGTTAGAAAAATATTTTATACATCTATTTTCGTGAATGTGTTGTTTAACATTATCTTTGCAAGTCAATGAACGTGAATATGGAAGATGATTTTGATATAAGGGATGCCCGGATGCCGGAAAACGAACGAGAGTACGAGAACGTGCTTCGGCCGCTTTCGCTCCGTGACTTCAGCGGGCAGGCGAAGGTGGTGGAGAACCTGAAGGTGTTCGTCATGGCTGCCCGCATGCGTAAGGAGGCGCTGGATCATGTGCTTTTGCATGGACCTCCCGGGTTGGGAAAGACGACGTTGTCGAATATTATAGCGAACGAGTTGGGGGTTGGTTTCAAGGTCACGTCGGGGCCGGTGCTGGATAAGCCGGGAGATCTGGCCGGGGTATTGACCTCGCTGGAGAAGAACGACGTGCTTTTTATCGATGAGATTCACCGGTTGAGCCCGATCGTGGAGGAATACCTGTATTCCGCTATGGAGGATTACCGGATCGATATCGTGATCGATAAAGGACCAAGCGCTCGCTCGATACAGATCGATTTGGCTCCGTTTACATTGATTGGCGCTACGACCCGTAGCGGCTTGCTGACTAGTCCGCTGCGTGCCCGTTTCGGCATCAATATGCACTTGGAGTATTATGATATGGAGACGCTGACGAAGATCGTGCTCCGTAGTGCTAATATCTTGAATGTAAAATGTGAGTTGAACGCCGCTAGGGAGATCGCTTCCCGTAGCCGGGGTACGCCTCGTATCGCCAACGCTTTATTGCGCCGTGTGCGTGATTTCGCTCAAGTGAAGGGGAACGGAGATATCGATAAGGCGATCGCTTGCTTCTCTCTGGAGGCGTTGAATATAGACCGGTATGGCTTGGATCAGATCGATAATAAGTTGCTGACGACGATCATTGATAAATTCCAGGGAGGCCCGGTCGGATTAACGACGATCGCCACGGCTTTGGGCGAGGACCCCGGAACGCTAGAAGAAGTGTACGAGCCTTTCTTGATCAAAGAGGGCTTTATCAAACGCACGCCCCGTGGCCGTGAGGTCACCGATTTAGCTTATACCCATCTGGGACGTAGCCGGGTGGGGGAACAAGGTTTTTTATTTGATTAGACAGATACGATATGGCAGGAGGAATGAAGCGGCTCGCTAAAGAGACAGCCGTTTATGGATTGAGTAGTATAGTGGGGCGTTTCCTGAATTGGATGTTGGTGCCGATGTACACACGTGTGTTGGCCGGGACAGGGGATTATGGGATCGTGACGAATTTATATGGTTGGACAGCCCTGTTGCTGGTCTTGCTTACTTATGGCATGGAGACGGGGTTCTTCCGTTTCATCAATAAGAAAGAGGAGCAAGAGCCGATGCGGGTGTACGCTTCCGTGCTGTATTGCCTGCTGGGAAGTTCGGCGCTGTTTAGCGTAGCGGTTTTCGCTTTGTTACCATCTATTAGTGCCGGCTTGGGATATGGCGACCATCCGGAGTATATCGGGATGATGGCGGGTATCGTGGCGGTAGACGCTTTTTGTTGCATTCCGTTCGCTTATCTTCGGTATAAGGGGAAAGCATGGCGTTTCGCCGGGATTAAGTTGCTGAGTATTTTCTTGAATATTATCTTGAATATATTCTTCTTGATCACTTGTCCGTGGTTGCATGCGCACTATCCGGAGGCGATAAGCTGGTTCTATCGTCCGGATTATGGGGTAGGCTATGTATTCGTGGCGAACGTGTTTACGACACTGATAACCTTATTGCTTTTGATCCCGGATATCTTGCCGGGCATACGGGCGAAAGTAGACGGAACGGTATTGAAACAAATCTTGCGTTATTCCTTCCCGATCCTCATTCTAGGTATTGCCGGTATCTTTAACCAGACGGCAGATAAGATCCTGTTTCCATTCTTGTTTGATGATAAGGAGTACGCGAACGAGCAATTGGGTATATACGGCGCATGCTTCAAGATCGCCGTGGTGATGGTGATGTTCACGCAGGCTTTCCGGTATGCCTATGAGCCGTTTATTTTCGCTAAAAACAAGAGCGATGATAATAAGAAAGCCTACTCGGAAGCGATGAAATATTTCATCATATTCGCCTTGTTTATCTTCCTCGGGGTAATGTTCTATATCGATATCTTGAAGTACTTTGTCGGGCCGGCTTATTATCCCGGATTACGGGTAGTGCCGATCGTGATGCTGGGCGAGTTGTTCTTCGGTATTTATTTCAACCTCTCCTTATGGTATAAGCTGATCGACCAGACACGATGGGGCGCCTATTTCTCCACGATCGGATGTGTGGCCACGGTCTCTATCATCTTGCTGTTCGGTCCCTCGTACGGTTATATGGCTTGTGCGTGGGCATCGTTCTTTTGTAATTTATTGATGATGCTTTTATCCTATTTTGTAGGACAAAAGAAATTCCCGATCGAGTACGACTTGAAATCCGCATTTCTTTATTTCGGAGTGGCGACGGTGTTATACGTGGCAGGCATGGCACTGCCGATACAGTCTGAATGGCTCCGGTTGGGATACCGCACGATCTTATTAGGCGTATTCATCGCATTTATGGTTAAAAGGGATTTACCTTTACGAGAACTCCCGTACGTAGGACGTTTCTTCCGTTAATCGGTAGGTTCGGAGGGCTTGGACGGCGTGGCGATTGGCATCGTGATAACGAAGCGTGAGCCTTTCGTATAAGACGGATCTGTCTTTATCTTACCGTTTAGCCGGTTAACGATCAAGCGACATAGGTAAAGCCCCAGGCCAGAGCCGGGAATGAAATCATTGGTCTTCGTGAAACGCTCGAATATCCATTCCTGTTTGTCTTGAGGGATGCCGCAACCCGTATCTGTTACCGACAAGGTCACTAAATTGGCTCCGCTATCCAGATGGTATGAAAGCGTGATGCTTCCTTTCTCCGTGAATTTATTCGCGTTTGCCAGCAGATGCGAGATGATCAAACTGAAATAAGCACGGTTGGTCAAGACCATATCATTCTCCTTATCGCCTTCCACCACATAGTTGATCTCCGGCTTCTCTTGATATTTCTTTACCTGTTGCATCT
Organism: Parabacteroides sp. AF27-14; assembly: GCF_003635425.1. Lineage (NCBI taxonomy): Bacteria > Pseudomonadati > Bacteroidota > Bacteroidia > Bacteroidales > Tannerellaceae > Parabacteroides > Parabacteroides sp. AF27-14. Next base: position 488,225 of record NZ_QTLZ01000001.1, on the reverse strand, counting down.
CATGTAAACAAAGCTCATGGATACGTGTGGGAACAAGAGGAAGGGAATCATTGCCGCTATCAAGCTGGGCGATCTCAAGGAGATTGTTCAGCATGGAAGTCAAGTGGTAACAGTTTTCATAGATAATACGGCTGAAAGCCTGTTTCTCGTCCATGGAGATATCGTCGTTGGTGATGAGTTCCGAGAAACCGTTGATTGCGTTTAAGGGAGTCCGTATCTCATGCGACATATTCCGGATGAAGGCGGTCTTCATCTCCTCGCTTTCTTGTGCTTTCTGGTTCGCTATCAAGACCAGCTCGTTAGACTTCTGCAATGCCCGATAGAGGGATCTCATTTTGCCTAGCCGGAAAAAGATATAGAACACGGCGCATAAAGCTAGAAGCAATAAGGATATATACAGGTAATTCTCTTTCTTGCTTTTCTGTAATTCCAATTCCAATGATCTCTTTTCGATCACCAACTCGTTCGCCCCTTTCTCGATCTCCAGATTTTCCATTTTCTTCCTGAGTTCTTGCATACGTAAGGTGTCTAGCAATACAGCGTATTCCTTGGATGTCTCATAGGCTTCCTTGTACATCCGGAGGCTGTCGTAAGCGGCAGCTTTCGCGGACACATAAGCGATTACATGTTCCTTGTAAAGCGGTATCTGTTTGGAGAAATTGATCAAAGAGTCACTGAACTCAATGAATTTCTTATAGTCCTTAATACCTAGGTAATAATTCGATGAGGTGTAGTAGAGCTCATACTCCGGGGCGGCGCTAGCTGATTCCGGATAAGCCTTCAGCAGATTCATGAACTTACGGTAATAAGAGGTCGCCAAATCCTTTCCAATAGCCTCGGCGCTAATGGCAAGGTTTGAATAAGCGCTTAATAATTGACGTTTGTTGACTGCGTAAGGACGTTTCCTCATCTCCGGGATGTTAGAGTAACCTAAGATCGTATTTAGGTAACGGGTAGCATATTGTCCTCGTTCTTGAGGGTTACTCGCATAAGCGCATAGCATGAAATAGGTGTTAGGCAAGAAATTGTACGCATATCGTAGGGGCAGTTTTTCCGCCTCGGCCAGAACATTGTCGAAATATTCTCTTCCTTGCTTAAAGTCCTCCTTAAGCATATTTTCTTCCATAATGCTGTTGCTGACAGCCATACCAAGTATATAATTGCAGGCTATTTTCTCGTAGGGAGACAATTTATCAGGTTCTTCCAGCTTGAATAGGCAATTCATGAGGACTTTCTTTCTCGGTTCACCGGATGTGTAGAATATGACGCGCGTATCTTGTATCATTTTCATGAACGACACGAGGCTGGCTCTGGCTTCTCCTTTTAGCTCCTGCTCGGCCTTGGCGATGTAGATATTTGCGCTATCGGTTTGGTCCGTGTTGATATAACGTCGGAGAATCTCGGTCAACGCCGCTTCCTTATAGTAATTGTCATTCGCTTTTAAGGCCTCCTGATAGAGTTGTTTAGCGTTTACTAATATGTCATCGTTTCGTGAGATATCCATTAAATTGGTAAGGATTTCCAGTCTAGAGCGTTCGGAGGTTGCTTTTTGCAAGGCGCTTTTAAGCGAGTCTGGCGTTGTCGTTTGAGATGAAACGACAAAGGACGTAAACAATAAGCATAAAAGCATTAGATATCGTTTCATACAAATAGGATCTCTTGTTGTTGTATTGTAAATGCAAATATACGTAATCTCACCATAAAAAAGCTATTAAATAGTTAGAAAAACAAACAATTGGAATATCTTTGCATAAATATGGGACAAGATTAATACCGCATGGAAAAAGGATTGCTACATAAACAGATTATGGATTTTTTTGTCCGTAATTTCGACGTCAGGCAGGACAAAGAGGATGAGCTGGAGACGATAGAATCCATTAAAAAGGGGATAGAGTTTAAGGGGACGAACTTATGGGTACTTATTTTCGCTACGTTTGTGGCCTCTCTCGGATTGAATACGAACTCTACGGCCGTGATTATCGGCGCCATGCTGATCTCGCCGTTGATGGGACCGATCATGGGATTCGGCTTGGGATTGGGAATCTCCGATTTCGAGTTGATCAAGCGTTCGTTCCGTAATTTCGCTACCGCTACTATGTTTAGCGTGATTACCTCCACCTTATATTTCTTGATCTCACCGATCAGCGAGGCGCAAAGCGAGTTGCTTGCCCGTACGCAACCTACGGTATACGATGTATTGATCGCTTTCTTCGGCGGTCTGGCCGGAATCGTGGCGAGCTCGACAAAGAGTAAGGGTAACGTGATTCCGGGTGTAGCTATCGCTACGGCTTTGATGCCTCCGCTTTGTACGGCTGGATTCGGGTTGGCGAGTGGCAATTTGTATTACTTTTTCGGTGCTTTTTATCTGTATTTTATCAATACGGTTTTTATCAGTTTGGCTACGTTTGTCGTCGTTCGTTTGTTGAAATATCCGAAGAAAGTTTTCTTGGATAAACAACGGGAAAAGATCGTGACTCGTTACGTGGGTATCATTGTTTTTTTCACGATCGTGCCGAGCCTTTTCTTGAGTTATAACTTGATCCGGAGTAGTTATTTCAATGATCGGGTACGTAACTTCGTATCGGAGGAGTTGACTTTCCCGAATACGCAAATCTTGAATAAGGTCGTTACGGATACGAGCGAGAAAAAGGAGGTGAAAGTAGTCTTGATCGGCCAGACGGTACCGGATGAGATGATCGCTAACGCCCGGGCTAAATTGCCTAAGTATGGATTGAAAGATGTGCATTTAGTCGTGCAACAAGGCTTCGGACAAGAGGCCACGGATATCAATGAGTTGAAAAGCCTCTTGATGCAGGATTTATATAAGAATAGCGAGGAGGTACTACGTGCGCAGACCATCCAGATAGATTCGTTAAAACGACAGGTTGACAAATATCAGAGTTATAGGCGTTTGACATCCGAGTTGATCCCGGAGATGAAGGTTCTTTTCCCCTATGTAGTTGAGGCATCTTGCTCGAATACGTATATCGTGAATACGGAGACGGCGAAGCCGGATACGGTTATGCTGGTTTATCTGAAAAGTAAGACGATCATTAAAGATGCGGAACGTAAGAAGATCAGGGAATGGCTGTCGGCTCGTGTGGAAATGAAAAATATTAAATTACTAATCGAATAATTTAGACTAATCAGAGTAGAATGAAGTTGATGAAAAGAGTGTGGGCGGCTTTGTTGCTTTTAGCCGCTTCCGGCCAGTTATATGCCGATGAGGGCATGTGGGTGCTGAAGGAATTAAATAAGCAGAATTTGGCGAGAATGGCTGAGTTGGGTTTTACCCCATCCTATGATCAGTTGTATAGTGAGACGGATCCTTGCGTGGCGAACGCCGTGGTAATCTTCGGTGGGGGATGTACCGGTATTACGGTCTCTAACGAGGGATTGATCTTCACGAATCACCATTGTGGTTTCGGAGCCATCCAGCAGTTGAGTAGTGTGGAGCACGACTATCTGAAAGATGGTTTTGTCTCTCAAAGTAAACAGGAAGAACTTCCGGTTCCAGGCTTGACGGTACGTTACCTGAAAGAGACCGTAGACGTGAGCGATCGTATCAACAGCCAGATCTCCGGTATCGAGGATGAGTTCCAGCGTTTGTCGGCGGCTGATTCTATCGGTCGTGTGATTTGTGATTCCGTGGGAAATAATGAGTTCCTAGCGGCTGATGTTGTCCCTTTCTATAGCAATAATAAATATTTCTTGGTGGTGTACGATGTTTATCGTGACGTGCGTATGGTTTTCGCTCCGCCTAGCTCTATCGGTAAGTTCGGTGGCGATACGGATAACTGGATGTGGCCTCGGCATACCGGTGATTTTTCCGTATTCCGTGTGTACGCCAACGCAGATAATAAACCGGCGGAATACAACGCGGATAATAAGCCTTATACCCCGAGATATGTAGCGGAGGTGTCTATGCAAGGCTATCAAGATAAAGATTATGCCATGACAATCGGTTTTCCGGGAAGCACGGATCGTTATTTGTGCTCTTGGGGCGTGCAACAGCGTATCGAGAATAGTAATAAGCCTCGTATCGAGGTGCGTGGCATCAAGCAGGGCATCTGGAAAGAGGCGATGTTGGCTAGCGACGCTGTACGTATCAAATATGCTTCTAAGTATGCGGGAAGCTCCAATTATTGGAAGAACTCGATCGGTATGAATAAAGGATTGGCGAATCTAAACGTGATCGAACGTAAACGTGCGGAGGAGACGGCCTTCGCTGATTGGGTAGCGAAAGATCAGGCCCGGGGCGCTAAATATGGCGAGGTCTTGAATTTGCTGGAAAAAGGATATACCTCGACCAATAAATATAGAGAGGCTTTGACCTATTTGAATGAGGCGTTTTCTAGTGGAGCGGAGATTATTCGTTTGGCCCGTATGGTGCAATCGGTGGATATTGAAGGAGCTACCCCGGAAGAGATTACTGTCTTTTTAGAGGATCGTATCCAACCGTTCTTCAAGGATTACGAGCCGTCTTTGGATCAGAAGGTACTGGCCGCGATGATGAAGATCGCGAAAGAACGTGTATCTCCGGAGTTCTTGCCGGATATTTATACGAGCGTTGATAAGAAGTATAAAGGAAATTATGAGAAATATGCGGCGGATGTATTTAAGAAGACTTCCTTATTGTCGTACGACAAGATCGCCGAGATGTTGAGAAATCCGAAGCAATATGAGAAATTGAGAAAAGATCCGGCGGCGGAACTGAGCTTGTCCGTATTGGTGTCTATCTTCCAGTTACAGCAGTTGATGGGCGATGCGGAGTATGATATCGCTAAGGGAGAACGTTTGTATTTCGCGGGCTTGAAGGAGATGTATCCGGAGAAAGCTTTGTCTTCCGACGCTAATTTCACGATGCGTTTAAGCTATGGTTCTATCGGAGGGTATCGTCCTTATGATGCCGCATGGTACAATTATTACTCAACGGATAAAGGTATCCTAGAGAAAGAGGACCCGACGAGCGATGAGTTCTGGGTACAACCGGAGATACTGGATCTGGTTCGTAGCTGTGATTTCGGACCTTATGCGAATGAAAAAGGGGAATTGCAGCTGTGCTTCCTCTCGAACAATGATATCACTGGTGGTAATTCCGGTAGCCCGGTATTCGATAAAAACGCCCGTTTGATCGGACTTGCTTTCGACGGTAACTGGGAGGCGATGAGTGGTGATATCGCTTTTGAACCGGATTTGCAACGTTGCATCGGCGTAGATATCCGCTATGTCCTTTTCATGATCGATAAATGGGGTAAATGCCCAAGGTTGATTGAAGAGTTGAGGCTCGTTCGATGAGAGAAAAAAGAGATGGGCATCCATGATTTTCGCGGATGCCCATTCTAAGGAGCTAATAATGCCCATTGTAAGGTGCTTTGAATGCCTATTCTAACAACCTTACGATGGGCATTGTAATATCCTATACGATAGGGAAGTTCTAAATGCCTAATTTAGACTTGATTGCCTTTGGTATCGCATCCTTATGTACCATGATATAGATCGTCTTGGCACGGACAAAACTATCGGACATGTTCAAGTATCCGCCGAAAGTATTACGCTCGGTTCCCCAAGAGTTCTTCGTGATATAATATTTCGTGCCGTTTTGATCTTTGGCGATGCCGGTAAGGTGCATCAAATGGTCATCGGTCGTGACGAACGCCTCGAAGCCTTCTTGACGGACCTGCGGGGTGACGTTTACTTCCGGGAAAGGTTTCTCGAATTTGTAGACTTCCTCCAGACGTTCCTTCTCGTCCATTTTCTCAAAGCGAGCACGGTCGGTAGTCGAGTAATCTTCCACCTTCTTTACCTCCGGGTTGATCGCCACGCCATTCTTGAAAGAGAAGCCTTTCTCGCTCACGTCGCCATCCCAGCATACCGTGTAACCGTTATTCAACGCATAATCCGCTACTTCCATCATTTCATTCAATGGTAGGTTATACATTTGCGCATGCTCCCAGTTATCGGGAACCTCTACCTCGAATTTCTGGTAATACGGATGATGCGTGAAGCTTGTCAGCTCGATATAATCGTCCATATTCAACCCTAGGGAGGCGGCGAATGTCTTCGGGGTATATTCCTTGCCTTGATAGGTGAATTTCTCCGGAAGCTTGCCTAGGTAGGTATCGAATAGGTTATCGATTAGTTTGTAATATTCCGGGCTCCGTTTTTTCATATCCACGGCGGTCGTTGCGATCGCCTTGATGTATTTTACCATCTCGGCATGATTGTGCCGGTCGGAATCGTAGTTGATACCCGAGTACACCTCTTCAGGAACGATACCTACTTGGTTGAAAGCGTTCATGAAGGTGTGGGAGAGACTTCCTTGACCGATATTACCTCTACCTTGGCGGACATAATTATCCTGCAACTGGTTCATGTATTTCTGGCGGACGATAAACATCTCGGAGAGATCGTACGTCCCTTTTCCCATACGGAGTAATTCGGACTCCATGAAAGAGGTCGTGGCGAAACACCAGCAGGTTCCCGTGGATGCTTGATTCTTGACTGGCGTGGCGGGTACCTTTACTACATCCGTAAATTGGTAGCCTTGAGCGAATGTGCTCAAGGAGCCTAACGCTAAGGCGCATGATAGAATGAATGTTCTCATTGTATATGAATTTAAGTTTATATTATTATTGTAGAGACGGGGCGTGCCTCGTCTTTACTATCGGATGTGGTGATTAGAAGCCTCTTTCGAATTGGGTCCAGAATGAGTCTCCCATTTCTCTCCAGCGTAGCATCGTGGCTCCGGCGAAATCGGCGGTATATCCGGTTAGGTATTCTTTTGCGGCCTCCTCACCTTGTTGGGTAAGAATCTCTTTGTAACGGCTCTCTACGAAAGGAAGTTCTGTCTGCCCTTTCTCCGTAAAATGGGCGATAGATGCTTTCATACGATCTTTAGTCGCTCCCCAACGTACGGTAGCGAGTTTATTGGCACGACGGAAAGCCCATACGGCGGCATCTTCCCGGTAACGGTGCTGTCCGCAAACCTTGAAGCAAGCCGGGAGATCTTTCGTCCCACAGAAGATGGGGATGCGGGGGCTTTGTCCGGGATTATCATAGGCCATCCAAACCACGCCGCCTACCGCATTGGGTAACCAGTCACGTAACTGGATCACGGTAGAGTAGGAGCATTGTGGTACGGCAACCAAACGGTAGCTTTTTACGGCGTCCGGTTTTAACCCATTCAACATGTTCACCATATCCCGAGTCATCCAAGGATTGGCTACCGGACTGATAACCGTATCGGTCTCGTTACTATCTTTTTTCTTTACGGCTACTTTCAAGTTCTGGGTCATATCGTATTCCGTACCCTCGTACGTTTCGGAGAGGAGAGCCATCACATCCGTTACGGATACTTGCCGGTCCGGCTTTACGCTGATGGGAAGTTCTTCCGCGTCATACGATAAACGTAAGGAAGGCGCTAATTTATTCAATATAAAGAACTCACGGATACTGAAGGATTTCATCTCACCGGAATAATTTCCGCCTCCATACGCTTCCCAGAAGCGGAACGGTTTCTTTCCGTCCCAGAAGCCCATGCGCTTGGCTACCTCGAATACGTTGGCGGAAGCCATGCAATTGTCCGTATCTTTCGGATCGACCTTAGAGATACGCGGGATATTCGCCGATACGCCTACATGATCGTCGGGGATACGGATCGCCGCCCATACGCCACCGATCTTATCCGGACCCTCGCCGAAGACCTCGAAATGCCATACCTCTTTTGGATCCGCTATCGTAAGGCACTCGCCCCAGTCGCCATATCCGTATTTCTCGATCAACTCGCCCATCACACGGATGGCATCACGGGCGGTCGTGCAACGTTGTAAGACGATTCGCTGAAGTTCCTCGATCATGAACATACCTTTCTTGTTGACAAGGGCTTTCCGGCCGGTGATTGTTGTTTCCCCGATGCCTAGTTGCTTCTCGTTCAGGCAAGGATAGGCCGTGTTGAGGAATTGATACGTAGACCGCGCTTCGGGCAGTGTTCCTTTCGCGATCATCCCCCGGGTTCCCTCGTCATATTCGGTATGCATACGTCCGGTATAGACCGTGGTTGTCGTATCGTGATCGTACGAGGCGGAAGGTACGATATCCATCCAAGTGCGGTAATTGCTATCGCAGGTGTGGCTAGTCATCACGGAGCCATCCGCCGAGGCTTTTTTGCCGACCATGATACTCGTACAACTCTCCGGGTTCAAGATCGGCTCCGGATACTGGATTTGTTGCGCCACCGAAACGGATAGGCTGGCGCAAAGCATAAGAACATAGGTAAAAAGTTTCTTCATCTTTCTTGTGTTATTTAGATGTTTGTATCAATTAAATTTGTAGGCCGCTTTTCGTACGTCTTTTACGGATTTGAATGGCTTATTGGGTTTTAGATGCTTGGCGAGGAACTGGTAGATGCCGAGTCGTATCTCGGAAGCTTGTTTCGTGTCGGTCCGGTCGAAGCTATGGGCACCGGGAGCACGGTCGAATATTTTGTAGTCGAACTTCTTTCCTTCGGCCTTGAGAGCGCGTATCATATGCTCTACTTCCACTACGTTCACGTCATCGTCGCTAGTATTGGTATGGATGAGCAGGGGATCTTGTAGTTTTTCCGCATGCCAGACCGGTGAGCGGCGTTTGTATTCCGCCATATCCTCCCGGGGAGTCTTCCCGATATGGCCTTCGTCGGAGAAGATTTTCCGATAATCATCGGTGGAATATCCCATGCGCATGATCACGTCGCTTACCGGTACTCCGGCGAAACCGCATTTATATTTACCGGGGTAGGTGAAGAGGTTCATCAGTGTGATCATTCCCCCGTGGCTCCATCCCATGATACCGATACGATTGGCATCTACGATATCGAAATTCTCTACTATATAATTACGACTAACGTAGACATCCTCGTTTTCTAATCCTCCGTAATCGATATTATCGTAAGTAGCTTTGCCATACCCCGTGCTACCCCGGTATTCGGCGGAGACCACGATGTATTCCTGGGCGATCAGTTCCCGGACGATATGGGCGTAATACGTGTTGAAATCTGCGTGTACGCCACTATGCGGGAGAACGATCAAAGGATATTTCTTGTCGGGATCCACACTTTTAGGGATGAAGATATAAGTCCAGAATTTCAGTTCGTTTCCGGCGCTCATCCCGGTAGGATTCGTTTCTTTCCAGCGGGCGGGGCCGCAAAGGTAGACTTTGTCGATATGGGCGATGTCGCCCACTTTCTCGTACCATAGGAGGTCATCTACCTTCTTTACGACTTGGTCAAAATCATGTTGGTAGTTTTGCGCTATGGCATAGTTTGCTCCGAATATAAAGAAGAGGCAAAAGCAGGAAAGATGTTTAAGCAGTGTCTTCATGTGACTTATCTTTGAATTTGTGATTGACTGTGATTTTCCGGCTGTAAATATACAATAAAAGAAGCGTGATCCGTAATAAACGAACCACGCTTCTTTGATAAATTATGTATAAGTTGTATGTTACTTGCGTTTCTTCCTGCTACGAGGAGTGTCCTCATAGAATTTGCGCTTCGGTTTGTCGTCACTACGGCTGGAACGTCTGCCGCCACGGTCTCCACGGTCACTTTCCCGGCGGCTGTCTCTGCCTCCTCTACCGCTATCCCGTCTGTCTCGGAAGCCATTGCCTCCACGACTGCCTCCACGAGGACTACGTCCACCTTTTCCTCCCTCGCCTTTCGCTTGCGCCGGTTCCACGGAGATACGTCGTCCGTCTACCTCGAAGCCGTTCATCGAGTCCATGACACGGTTGGCTTCTCCCTCTTCTACCTCAAAGAATGAGAAATTATCACGTAAGTCGATACGACCGATACGAACCTTGCCTGGTACGCACTTGTTGACTAACTCGATAAGTTGAGGAGGCGTAAGCTCGTCTGTCTTTCCGAAGTTGATAAAGAAACGGGTGTAACCTTCTTCCGCTTCGCCTCTGCCACCCCGTTTACCTCTCTCTCGGGGAGCGTTCTCGTCTACAACCTCGATATCATCGTTATCTTTATAATAGTCGATCATCCGGTTGAACTCCAAGGATACGACACGTTTGATGATATCTTCCTTATCCAGCCATTCCAATTTACGGTAGATAGAAGGCATCAAACTGGCGATTTCCTCCTCGTTCACTTTCACTTTCTCGATTTGGTCTACCAAGTTGAACAATTGCTTCTCACAGATTTGCTCACCGGTAGGCATCTCGCCCCTGTCGAATTTCTTGTTGATGATCCGTTCGATCTCGCGAATCTTGCCTTTTTCCCTTACGTGGCAGATAGAGATAGCGATACCCGTTTTTCCCGCACGGCCCGTACGTCCGCGGCGGTGGGTATAAGATTCTACCTCATCCGGCAGACCGTAATTGATTACATGGGTTAAGTCATCCACGTCCAAACCACGTGCGGCTACGTCCGTAGCGACCAATAACTGGATATTCTTGATACGGAACTTCTGCATCACGTAGTCACGTTGCGCTTGGCTCAGCTCGCCGTGCAAGGAGTCGGCGTTATAACCGTCTTGAATCAATTTATCGGCGATCTCCTGTGTCTCCTTACGGGTACGGCAGAAGATGATACCGTAGATGTTCGGGTAATAATCGGCTAGACGTTTCAAGGCGAGATATTTATCCTGCGCACGAACCATATAATAAATGTCGCGGATATTCTTGTTTCCCTCGTTCTTCCTGCCAATGACGATCTCTTTCGGATCCTTCATGTATTTCTTGGTGATAGAGGCGATCTCTTTCGGCATGGTAGCGGAGAAGAGCAGCATATTTCGGTTTTCCGGTATAGCCGCCAAGATCTCGTTGATACTGTCGGTGAAACCCATGTTCAACATCTCGTCCGCCTCATCGAGGATGACGTTCTTTACGTTGCTTAAGTCAACCGTCTTGCGGTTCATCAAGTCGATCAAACGTCCCGGGGTAGCCACTACCACGTGTACACCTCTCTTCAGTGTCTTGATCTGGCTCTCTATACTGGAACCTCCGTATACAGGGAGAACCTTCAGGTTATCGATGTATTTAGAATAATCGTTCAAATCATCCGCTATCTGTAGGCAAAGCTCGCGTGTCGGACAAAGGATAAGCGCTTGGGGCTGATATTGAGAGACATTGATCTTTTGCAGGATCGGCAGGCCGTAAGCGGCTGTCTTGCCGGTTCCTGTTTGTGCCAATGCGATTACGTCGTTATCTTCTCCCAGTAAGAAAGGAATCACTTCTTCCTGTACGGGCATGGGCGATTCGTAGCCCATCTCTTGAATTGCCTTTAATATCGGTGCGGCAACTCCTAATTCTTCAAATGTTTTCAAAATGCGATTGTGTATATATGATAATATTCAGTGGCCGCAAAGGTACGTAAATAATTCGGATTCATATCAATAAAGTAATATATCTTTTAGCCTTTCACGTTTCTTATCAGTAAGACGTAATCCTTTCGACAAATATTTCTCGGTGGAACCGTACTCTTTCTTGATTTTATGGAAAGCTAGGTCCATGAGTCCCTCGTTGGCCGTAAGGAATACCGTAATGCTTTCTTGGGCGTCTGTGGAGAGATGTTTCACGATATCAGCTAAATGACTCGTATCGATATATTGATTGGAAGTCAAGTAGTCCTCCATGATGGCATCCCGGGGAATATCCAAGGCGGCGAGTAACATGGCGGTGAGAAACCCGGTACGATCCTTTCCGTAGGAACAACTGATGAGAATGGGGTAATTATCCTCGTTCTGGAACTGTTCCAGTACCTTGGCGAACTGATCGGTATTATCTGTCACGAATTGCAGGTACTCGTCTTCCATATATACCCCGGCGTCTCCTTTCCGCATTCGTCCCTCGATAACACGTTGGGGGGCATCGGCGATCTTGCCGACCGAGATGGGGATTTGCAGGATATTTGCTTTCGTATATTTGATAGGGGCGGTGAGGGTTTCTTGGTTCGTACGGAGGTCGATGATGGTCTTGATCCCTAGATTATCCAATCGGATGGAGTCCCATTCGCTCAAGCTGCTTAACTCGCCGGAGCGAAATACCTTGCCCCATTTCACCGTCTTCCCGTTTGTAGAGGTATAACCGCCTAGATCCCGGAAATTCTGTACACTATCCATAACCGCCGAGCGTGCCCCGATGATCCGTGCGTATTTATCATTAAAAGAAAGGCGGAAATACTTACGTGATATATTATCGTTCGTGATGTAAGTAGCCACGCCATCCTTGATGTTGGCGTAAATGATCGGGGACTCGTTGGTGAAAAGATCCGGGTTGTCGGACACGGTCATCTTGACAATCCCCTCCATTACCGGATCGGTTTCCCATTTTATCACGTAATTTCCGATGTCATCACGTAGGCAAATCGCTCGTATGTCGGGCGCGTTAGAGGAACAACCCACTAACAGGATCACACTGGCGAATAGAGAGAGAATCTTTCCTAACATTGTCTTCTATTATAATAAGCTTTCCTTACAAAGATAGTAAAACAAGTTTTTCCCGCTTCTTCATTAATGATATTTAAGACTGACTAACATACTTCGCCGCGAACTCCTTGGATATATAATTATCATAGCTTTGGCAAACCTCGGAGGCGAGGTCCATTCCGCAGCGGATGATTTTTCCCCAAGTATCCTGATCCAGAGAGGGAAGGTCGGCATGGCGTACGTCATACTTTAGAAGTCCGTAGATAATACCCGCGTTAAAATTGTCGCCGGCGCCGATGGTACTAAGCGGCTGGATTTGCGGGGAATCGAAATGTCGTGTGAAATTACGGGTGTGGAGATTGACTCCGTTTGCCCCGTGAGTTGTTAAGAAACGATCACAATAAAACTGAATATGCTCTTTGTAAACCTCCTGCGCGTCGCTCTTGCCATAAAGGTTCTGGAAGTCCTCGTCCGAGCCCCGGACGATGTCGGCGAATTCCAGATTTTCCAGTACGGTAGGCATGAGGCGGATCGCCTCATGAGCGTGTGCCTTGCGAAAATTGGGATCGTAATAGATGATCGCTTTCCGTTCTTGGGCGTATTGCAGAAATTCTACCATACGAGTCCGCAAGACCGGGTTCAGGGAATAATAAGAGCCAAACACGAAAATATCGTCTTTCTCGATCTTAGGCAGGGGCACCTCCAGCCGTTGCGCCGGGTAATCCTTGTAGAAGATATAATTAGCGTTCTTATCGTCGTCCAGAAAAGCGAGTGATATAGGACTTTTCCCATCGGGGAAACGGTCTACGAACTCGGTCGTGATGTGGTTATCTTCCATGAAATCCCGAATCATGTCGCCAACCCGGTCGTTGCCCAGCTCGCTGATAAAGGATACGGGGACATTCAATCGACCTAATGATATCAATCCGTTGAAAACGGAACCACCGGGAACGGCCTTCTGTGGCTGGTCGTTCCTGAAAATGATATCGAGGATGGTTTCTCCTATACCAAAGACTTTTCTCATGACTATATACTGGTTTGTTATTCATTCTTGCTTAGCTCACGGCTCTTGGAGCCTAAGTAGCCCCCGTGATGGCGCTTGGCGTAATCCTTGTTGGTGAAATGGATACGCTTCATGGTTCCGACCACGAGGATATCGCCTATTACCGTCATGACGGTCGTGGAGGTAGTCGGCGTAAGGCCTAACGGGCAAACTTCCTTGGGAGCGCCGGTCAACAGGCATACGTTCGCCTCGGCGGCTAGAGGACTATCCGGGTTACTGGTGATAACGATAAATTTCATGTCTGGCACCAAACCCCTCGTGAGATCTACCAATTCCACCAGTTCACGTGTCTTTCCTGAATTGGAGATCAATAACATGATATCGTTCTTGCATACGATTCCCAGATCTCCGTGTTGTGCCTCGCTGGGATGTAAGAAAAAAGCAGGTGTACCGGTCGAGCTAAAGGTGGTAGCGATATTCAAGGCGATTTGCCCGGCTTTCCCCATTCCACTCATGATCAGTTTTCCACCTAGGTCGTGTACATGTTTCACTATAAGCGATACCGCTTCCTCATATCCGGGCGTAACGGGTATGTTGCGAACCGCTTCCGCTTCCTGCTCCAATAAAGAGGTGATATTTTCGTTTACCATATTGTTGATTGATTGTTTTACGGCATTCCTGCCTGAATAACGATCGCGAAAGTATTTATATTTACTGATATTGGCATCATCTATTTCAGACAATTTATCTTTTTAAGACGTTTGCGAATTCGGACTTCGGCTTCCATTTCGGGTATCTGGTATTTTGCGCCAGTTTATAACCGAGGTCGAAGAATAATTGTACTTCTTGCAACAGACCACTGTAATCATCCGTGTCGGGATGGGTCTGGTCGGTCGGTTTGTGGTAAGTTTCCGCCCAATAGCGTGCGATATGCTCTTTGGCCCACTCCTTACCCTGTTTGCGGTTGTCGTTCCAACCTTTGGCGAACATGGCCGGGATGCCTTTTTGTACGAAAGGGAAATGGTCGGAGCGGTAGAACATCCCGTTATAAGCGTCGGGGTCGGGCATGATGTAACGGTTGTATTTCTTCGCTAGCTCGGCTAGAGTATCATCCAGCTCGGAGTTGCCGTATCCGGTGATCGTGACATCGTTGTTCTCGCCCCATAGCGGGAAGACATCCAGATTGATTACGGCGGCTATCTTATCGATCGGGAACAACGGGTGCTCCACATAGTATTTCGTACCGAGGAATCCGGTCTCCTCGCAAGTAGGGGAGAGGAAGACGATATTCCGGCGGGGTTTCTCTTTCAAGGCATTGAAACAACGTGCCATCTCGAGCATCCATGCGATGGCTACGGCGTTATCGGTAGCGCCGTTGATGATACTGTCGCCGTTGATCGGTGCTCCATAGCCTAGATGGTCCCAATGGCCTAGATAAATAACACTCTCATCCGTGTTCCCGCTACCGGGAATATAACCGATTACGTTGGGGCTTTGCTGGCGGTCGAAGATGTTCCTCATCGAGACGGTTACCGTAGATTTCAAGGAGATGGGCTTGAAGTCCGGCGATTTAGATTGCTCGATTAGTTGGTCAATGTCGTAGCCGTTATCGGCTAGCAATTGCTTGGCGGCATTGAATTGGATCCAGCCGTTTAGCGGGCAATGATAAGCATCGCTATCGCTGTCCACATACATTTTAGATTGGGCGGAAGCTCGTACGACCGACCAAGGGTAGCCCGCTCCCCGGTCTTCATGGATGATCAAGACTCCTTTTAATCCCTGTCGGGCGCCCTCCTCGAATTTATACATCCAACGGCCGTAATAGGTCATGATATCACCGTTAAAATAATCCGTGTTGTCGCTTCCGAGTCCCGGGTCATTTACGATAACGACCGCTACTTTATCCCGCGGGTTCTCGATTCCCTCGAAATCATTTTTCCCATACTCGGGGGCTACGATCCCATAGCCGGCGAATACCAGTTCCGCGTTGTCTATATCGATCTCCGGCTCGATCCGTGCGGAGAAAGCGGTATAGCCCTCTAGCCAATCCAATGAGATCTTTCCTTCCGGGGTACTCAAGACCATCGGCTTCGGGCATTGCGTACGTGAGGATATGATATTAACCTGTTGGAGATAAGAATCTCCGTTGATGGGTTTCAGGCCGATTTCCTTCATTTGGCGGGCGATATAGTTCACCGCACGGTCGGCCCCTTCCGAGAATGGTTTACGGCCTTGGCAGGAGTCATGCGAGATGGCCTCGGTGTATCGCTTTAAATGTTCCGTGGTCGCTACGCTTTTCGCTTTCTCTATATCATTACTTCCTCCTCCACAAGCGGTAAAAACCAAGGAAGTGATTGTTAGTAAACAGGTTATTATTTTCATGTTTCTCATAGAATTACAATGTTTTTTCAATCAGCCATTCACCTAAGTTGCGAGTGGCTGCGTCGAAAGCGACCCCCACTTTGACTACTTCCCGTTCGTCGGCCGTATAAGGAATCAGATAGCCTCGATCGTCGATTTGCCGGATCGCTTCTTCCGCCGTACCTCTCAGCTTGAACTCGAATACGTAGATGTAGCGAGGAGTTTTTACGATGGCATCGGCACGTCCTTGAGCCGAACGTACCTCGGCCTCGGTGAATTGCCCTAGTAGCTTGAATACGATGTAGAAAACCACTTGGTAATGACGTTCGGTCCGGTCATTCAGCTCGTAGGGTATGTCGGCGAAGAAAGCCTTTAGGCGGGTGAGGAAAGCCTCGGTGTTTCCGCTCCTGAGTTCTTTTATGAATCGGCCAATGTAAAATGGAGTTTCTGTCTCCGGTAGATGAGCGTACATGGAAGCGACAAAATTCAGAAATCCATATTTGACTTCTTCATTTGGATATCCGAGTGTATAGAGTCTAAATTCCTCGTCATAGCTTTTGATCGTCAAATATCCGCTTTGATAAATCATGGGCACGGGATTATTGATGTTCGCCCGATCGTCGGAAAGGGATACCTCGGACACCTCGATCCCGTCCAGCTCCCGTATATCGTAATTCGTTTTCCGTAACATCTCCGCCAAGAATGTCGGGGTACCGGAAGCAAACCAATAGTCGTAAAAGACCTGTTTACTCAACACGTTCAATACGCTAAACGGGTTATAAAGGGCGATACCGCTGCGGAAATCAAAATGGTAGCCGTCGTACCGGCGTGTAATTTTCTCGATGGTACCTTCGTATGAAAGCTTATTCGCCTCGGCCAAGGCATGAAGCTCCGGCTGGAAAGTCGCCTCGATCTCGGGCAATGTCATGCCACAAAGGGCCGCGTATTGCGGGGCTAGGCTGATGTCGTTCAAATGATTCAGGTTGCTAAAAATACCGACCTGGGCGAACTTGGTGACACCGGTTATGAATACGAAGCGCAGCCAAGGATCGGCATCTTTGAGGACCGTATAGAAGGCGGTCAATAATTCCCGGAACTCGTTCTGTAGCTCTTCGTTGTGCAGGTTCCTAAGTAATGGCTTATCGTACTCGTCGATCAGTACGACCACCTTCCTTCCGGTTATCTCCGCCGCCCTTCGTATGATGGTCATGAACCGTCCGGAATAGGTGATACCCTCTCCTCCGGTATCATATATTTTTTCCCATTCCCTCAACTGGCGTTCCAGCATATTCTCCAATGCCTTGCGGCTATCGTACAACTCGGCGTTGAGGCTGAAATGAAGTACCGGATGCTCTTTCCACTCGGTCTCTAGTTTCTCTATGGCTAATCCCCGGAATAATTCTTTCTTCCCCTCGAAATAAGCCTTGAATGTCGATAGCAGCAAGCTTTTCCCGAATCGCCGGGGGCGGCTTAGGAAATAAGGGACACCTTGGTATGCCATTTGATAAATGAACTCGGTCTTGTCAACATACAAATAGTTCTCTGTACGTAGTTTGTCAAAACTCTGTATGCCTATCGGTAATTTTCGGACGATATTTCCCATAGCCTTATCTGTTTAATTTACACAAATGTAGGTATTTTTTCCAAGGAGGCAAATAGATCGAAAAAAACACGTACGTCTTTTTCCGGAAACACGTACATGTTTTTTGAAAAAGACGTACATGTTTTTCCGGAAAGTCTTTCGTACCTTTGCGGGCTGATACAAACAAGAAGGAAAATGGATTATATCGCTCATACATTGTCGAATGGACTTCGCATGGTACATCTCCCGGTTAATTCCCCGGTCTCTTACTGCGGTTTCGCCGTGAACGCCGGTACACGGGATGAGAACGAGGATGAGTTTGGCTTGGCGCATTTCGTTGAACACATGATCTTCAAAGGTACGGAGAAACGGAAAGCGTGGCATATCCTGAACCGTATGGAGAACGTAGGAGGGGAGTTGAATGCCTATACTACGAAGGAAGAGACCTTTGTTTATTCCATTTTTATGGAGGAGGATTTCGGCCGGGCGTTTGAGCTATTGACCGATCTGGTTTTCCATTCCCAATTCCCCAAACAGGAGATCGAGAAGGAGGTAGATGTCATCTTGGATGAGATCAATTCGTATGAGGATAGTCCTTCGGAACTTATATTCGACGAGTTTGAGAACTTGCTTTATAAGGGTCATGCCCTCGGGCATAATATCTTAGGGGATGAGGAATCTCTTCTTCGCTTTGACTCCGAGTCCGGTCGTTCTTTCATGCGTCGTTTTTACGCCCCGGAGAATATGGTGTTCTTCTCGATGGGACGAAAAGACTTCAAGAAGATCTTGAAATCAGCGGAATCCGCTTTAAGCGATATCTCTTTCCCGATGGCTGAACGGATCCGGAAAGCTCCGGACCCCATCGAGGCTTGCGTACGCCAGATCCATAAAGATACCCATCAAGCCCATGTACTGATCGGTGGCCGGGCTTTCAGTATGCACGATAAAAAGCGCATTCCTTTATTTTTGTTGAATAATATTTTGGGTGGTCCGGGCATGAATAACCGCTTGAATGTCTCCTTGCGGGAAAAGCATGGCTTGGTCTATAACGTAGAATCCAATATAACCTCTTATACCGATACCGGACTAGCCAGTATCTATTTCGGGACAGACCCGAAGAACCGTGAGAAAGCGATGCGTTTGGTGCATAAGGAATTAGCCCGTTTACGTGACGTAAAACTGTCCGCCACTCAATTAGCCGCCGCCAAGAAGCAGGTAATCGGTCAACTGGGTGTGTCGGGCGATAACCGGGAGGGCCTTTTCCTTGGCTTAGGAAAAAGCTACCTCCATTACAACCGTTACGATACTCTCCCCGAAGTATTCGCCCAGATTGAGAAAATAACCGCCGGGCAAATCCTTGAGGTGGCTAATGAGGTACTTGCGCCGGAACGGTTGTTTTGCTTGATTTATGAGTGAGGCTAATTATGGAACCTATACCCAACCCCCAGCATCAAGTTATTCGGATTATGGAACTTGTGCAGTTGGTATCCGACATGCAGGAATAAATTTCGTGTGACTGATACCTTGAGGGCTAGGATCTGGTATAATCCTTTCAGATCGCCTTTGTTGTAAAATAAATTATGTCCGACTCCTATATTGATCGAGAAGAATGGCATCGTGAACTCGCCACGGGCGGAGAGGCCGATACCGATTTGCTCGTGTAGGGGCGGGCGGTAGAATCGGGGTTCTTCGCCGACTTGGATGATCTCGTCGGAATAAATATTCGCGCTTTCGTCATATTGGCCGTCTAGGGAGATACCTGCTTTTAGGAACCGGTTGAATTTGTACATCGGGTTGAGGTTAAATCCGAGGATGCCGAACTGACCTGGAAAAATATGGGCCTCATCACCTAGCATAACTCCCTTAGCACGGGTCGCGCCATATAGGATGACATCGTAACTGACACGTTGCCAAAAGCTGGAGAGGTATAATTGATTTGCCGGTAAGGAACGTGCGGTACCTATCTCATGATGGCTTTCCTCGATAGGATTGAGCGTGTAGACGAGTCCGATCCGGCCGCCAATCGTATTCAATCCCGCATTCGGAAGATGAGTATTTCCGTTTGAGTAGTGCGTTAAATCCGCCCCGACGAGCAGGTTGCAATAACGGGATAGTTTCGCGTTGAGGAAAAATCCCAGATTGATATAGGCATTGATCTTAGAACCGATGATCTTATTACGGTAATTATTGTTTTCATCATACGGATGCCACCCGAATGAGGCTCCGAAATTCCATTCATAATCGAAGGATAACCGGGAAGAGATCTTGGCGATGCGGGAGCTTTGGAAAACATATGCCGCCCAAGGATTACCTACTTCCTGCCGATTGCCAAAGGTATTATAAGAGATGCCTATTCCTTGGTAAGTGTGCGGATAGAGCTGGCCCTCCTTAGAGTTAGGATTCAGTTGGAACCCGTATTTCAAATGGAATGAAGCCGCCTTACGTAAAGTAAGCCCGTTTCCATAGCCATCATCTTTTAGGAATTTGCTAGTCGGGGCGACATACGAGGGACGTACGTCGAATCCAATTTTGTGGATTAGGGATTTATTATCATCTTGAGCTTTTACCGTACAGGTCCATATCATCATGACCGCTATGTAAAAGCTTATCATCTTGCTTTTTATCATACTTCAATACGTTTGTCTGATCACCAACACTGCGCTTTGTCTTTCAACTCGGGTATCTTGTTCTTATCGAATACAGGGCTTTTAATACCCGCTTTCTTTTGGGCTACGTAATCCTGTAATAATAGGAACGCCTGACGGCTCAACAATGAGATCGCGATCAAATTGCAGATCGTCATCAGTCCCATGGTCACGTCCGCTAGGCTCCAAGCCAAGTCTAAACTAGCCAACGCGCCGAACATGACCATTCCACCGACTAATATACGATACATAAATAAGACACTTCTCTTGGACGTGATAAAACGAATATTCGCTTCTCCGTAATAGTAATTACCGATAATACTACTGAACGCGAACAAAAGGATCGCTAAAGCGACAAACGTACTGCCGATGCTGCCCACCTCATTGCTCAAAGCTTGTTGCGTGAGCTGGACTCCATTGATGGAGCCGTCTAATGGCGCTCCGCTAAACAAGATGATGAACGCCGTGCAGGTACAGATAATCAGCGTGTCGGTAAATACGCCTAATGCTTGGATCAATCCTTGTTTGACCGGATGGGAGACATGCGCCGTAGCCGCTACATTCGGTGCCGATCCCATACCGGCCTCATTACTGAATAGACCTCGTTTAATCCCTTGCATCAACGCCGCTCCGACACTACCGCCTATCGCCTGTTCCCAACCAAAAGCGTTTGACAGAATGGTTTCTATAACAGCGGGTAGGCGGGTGATATTAAACAGTACGATTCCCAACGCCAATGCTATATATCCTAATGCCATGACCGGTACGACAATACTGCTTACTCTCGCGATGCGCTGAATACCTCCGAATATGACGATTAACGTAAGTACCGTAAGAATCGCTCCGATCCAAGCATGATCGATGCCAAAAGCGCCTTCCCAAGCTGCGCAGATCGTATTGCTTTGTACGGAATTAAAGGCAAAACCGAAGGTTATCGAAATCAATACGGCAAATAATACGCCCATCCATCGTAACCCCAAACCATGTAGCATATAGTAAGCGGGACCGCCAATGAACGAGTCTTTCCCTTTTTCTTTATATAATTGAGCTAACGTAGACTCCACGAATGCGCTGGAAGAACCCAATAAAGCGATCAGCCACATCCAGAATACAGATCCGGGTCCGCCGATCGCTACGGCTGTCGCTACACCGGCTAGGTTTCCGGTTCCTACACGGCTGGCTAAAGATACGGCGAAGGCTTGGAAAGAGGAGATATGCTTTTCCCCTTTTTCTCCTTTCCCGGCAGAATCGCCTAATAATCGGATCATCTCGCCAATCATGCGGAATTGCACGAACCTACTTTTTATCGTAAACCATACGGCGCATCCCAATAACATGATAATAAGGATGTATGACCATAATATATCGTTGACTCCGTTGATCCAATTATTCAATAGCTCCATGATTTATAATCTGTTGTTTGGTTACAAAGATACGTATCTACGAAGCAAATTCATCGAAATATTATTTTTTTATCATTTTCTTGTAACGTTTTCCAAACGGCTGTCGTCTTATAGTTAGAAACAAATGATAAGCGGGAAAGGCCACCCTGCTATATTCGGAAAAAATACGATAAAAATGAAACGGATGATGATTTGGATCATACTGCTAGGCGGTATGGTACAGGGAGCTTTTGCTCAGAACTTGGAGATAAAGGGAATGGTGCGGGACGCTCGCAACAAAGAAATCTTGGAATTTGCAAATGTGGTATTGCAAACAATGGACTCTTCTTTTGTAGCGGGTACGACTACGGATATGAAGGGGCATTTTTTATTAAATAAGATTAAAAAAGGGAGTTATATTCTATCTGTCTCTAGTCTAGGCTTTAAGACGGAGTATATTTCCTTGGAAAGCTTGTCCAAGAATATTTCTTTGGGAGAAATATCCTTAAATGATGATGCGGTATCCTTAGACGGGGTGACGGTTAGCGCCTCTGCCCAGACGAGCCATGCCGATAAAAAAGTGGTCTTCCCATCGGAGCGCCAGATGAAGGCTTCGGGAAACGGCATGGATTTGTTGCAGCAGATGATGCTACCGAGAGTGCAGGTGGATTTGTTGAACAGTGAGATCAAGGCCACGGGAAATGGGGTAGTCCAAGTGCGTATCAATGGCGTGAAGGTGGAACAGGATGAGATCAAGGCCTTGAATCCCTCGGATATCATCCGTATAGAATATCATGATAACCCGGGCTTGCGTTACGGCAATGCCGATATCGTGCTGGATTATATCGTTCGCCGGCCGGATACGGGAGGTAGTTTCGGTCTGGACATGGCGCAAGGTATCAATTCCATGTGGGGTGAACATAATGCTTGGGGAAAGATCAATCATAAGAACTCGGAATGGGGCGCTTCTTATCGGATCGGTCCTCGTGATTTCTATGGAATGAAACGGAATAACGAGGAAGAGTTCCATTTAGCGAATGGAACGACCTTGAACCGTGTGGAAATAGGCGAACCTTCGCGCGCTCGTTTGTTCATGCATAACCTGAATGTGAACTATAGCTATCAAAAGCCGGATAAGTATATGTTTAACGCCACGTTCCGCTACCGGAATAATCATCAACCGCATTGGGATTATCAAGGAGTCTTGATGAATAAGGCGAATCCGGAGGATAAAGTGGATATGATCGATCTATCGGGATCAGCCTATCAAGCTCCTGCGCTGGATTTGTATTACCAACGGGATTTGAAGCATAACCAGACCTTGGTGTTTAACGTGGTAGGGACTTATAACCAAACGAAATCGACCCGTATCTATCAAGAGAGTAAACATGAACAATTGTTGACTGATGTGAATAATGTGGTGGATGGTGATAAATACTCGATTATCGGCGAGGCTATCTATGAGAAGAAATTAACGAATGGTAATCGGTTGAGCGGCGGTTTACGCCATAACCAATCTTTCTCGGATAACAGTTATATCAATGGGCATAACTATAAGACGCATATGGAACAGATGGAGAGTTCCGTATATGCGGAATTCAAGGGAAAGGTGAAAAAACTGGATTACTCATTGGGTGTGACCGTGAATCGATCGTCTTATAGCCAACGGGGTGAGGATGCGGATTATGAACGTTATACGGTGAGTCCTCGGTTGACCTTGTTTTATGCTTTGCCCGGGGAATCTTCCATCCGTTTGAAATCAACGATGGGAAATGTGACTCCTTCTTTGGGTGAGCTGAGCGCTATCGACCAAGTGATCGATTCCTTGCAAATACAGCGGGGTAATCCTAACTTGAAGTCTTATATGAGTTATTATACGGAATTGAATTACGAGTTTCGCAAAGGTCTGTTTTACGTGAATGCCTTGGGCGCTTATGAGTATCAGCCGGACGCTATCATGGACGAGAAATATCTGGAAGGGAATAAGATCATCCAGACTTGGGATAATCAGAAAAACTGGCAACGGGTTGTCGCTTCCGTCAACTTGCGGGTCGGTCCGATCAAGGACATCTTGCAATTTTCTGTCAATGGTGGTATGAACCATTATATGAGTAACGGTAATACCTACACGCATCGATATACGAACTGGTGGTGCGACGCGAATGTTTCCGTTACTTGGAAAAATTGGTCACTCATGTATATGTTGATGACGAATTGGAACTGGTTTAAGGGCGAGACGATGAGTGGGGGTGAGAATATCCAAGGAATCCAGCTCGGTTATAGGCATAAAGACTTGATGATTGGCTTGCGTGTCTTTAATCCGTTTACGGATAACTATAAGCAGGAGACCGAGAACTGGAACCAATACGCCTCTTTCCACCGTTCGAATTACATCAAGGAAAGTTCCCGTTTGTTTGTGGCGACGATTTCCTATAACTTCTCTTTCGGCCGTAAATTTAGCGCTGGTCAGAAGAAAGTGAATAATGCCGATAATGACTCGGGGGTAATGAGTACCAGTAAATAAGGGAATATTTTATATCTTTGAGGGAAAATAAAATGAGATATGAAAGCGATTAATCCGAATGAGATCAAAGACAACTTTATCGAGTTGATTGGTAAGGAGTGGATGCTGGTAAGCGCCGGTGATAAGGAGAAGTTTAATATGATGACTGCCAGTTGGGGCGGCGTGGGAGTGTTATGGAACCGTCCGGTGGTGTTTGCTTTTATTCGTCCGGAGCGTTATACCCGTGAGTTTATCGACGCTAAAAATGAGTTCACGATTACTTTCCTAGGACCGGAGCACCGGAAAGCCCATAGCATTTGTGGCTCTAAATCCGGCCGGGAGATTGATAAAGTGGCCGCTACGGGGTTGACACCGTTCTTTACGGAGGCTGGTAATCCTGTATTCGAGGAAGCTCGCCTTACGTTGGAATGCAAAGTGGTCTATAAGTCCGAGATCGAGGAGGCTAAGTTTTTAGATCCTAGCGTTTTCCCTCGTTGGTATGATGAGAAGAACGGCAATGCGCATATCGTTTACATTGCCGAGATCGTAAATGCTTGGGAGAAGTAATCTCACCCAAGCAGTTCTTTCATCATTTGCTCCGTATGCGTGAGGAAATATTTAGTGAGCTGGTAATGCTCTGTTTCCTCATACGGGGTGATGTGCGCTCCGGTATCATCGATGGCATAAATGTCCGCGTTCGGATAAGCCATCAAGATCGGGGAGTGCGTGGAGATAATCAGTTGGCAACCGTTATTCACCAGTTCATGGATACGCACCAAAAGGGCCAGCTGCCGTTGTGGAGAGAGTGCGGCTTCCGGCTCGTCTAATATAAATAATGTATTGCGGCTGGCATAATTCAGGAAAGCGCTGAGAAAGCTCTCGCCGTGCGATTGCTCCAATAAACTCCTGCCACCGTAAGCTTTATAGGCGTAGATCTTGCTGTACTTACGTAATTCCAGTTGGGCTTGCCTATCCAATTCGGCCGCATGGTTAAAAAAGGATTCTGCCCGGAAGAAGAAATGCTTTTCCGGTTTTCGGGTCTCGATCAGCTTAATATGCTCGGGTAAGACATTGGCGTAAATCTTGTAGGCCTCGGTTCCGTCATAGAGCATACCCGGTTCTTCCTCATCCCTCTCCTCATATTTACTCATCATCGCTTCCAGCAGGGTGGATTTTCCCGCCCCGTTTTCCCCGACAAGGAAAGTAACCGGCTTGCGGAAAATGAACGATTCCGTGAAACGTACAGCCGGAGCTTTATAGGGATACTTTAGCTCCTCGGGATTGCCGGCTACCAAGTCCGGGTCCAGTAATTTTACTTGCTTCAGATAGATCATACAGAATGTGTTTTGTCGCAAACATAGCGAAAATAATCGGAGATATTGAAGTGAACCCTAAAAGTTAGACAAAAAACTTTTAGGGTTCACTTCATTTTTTAGACAGCCTCTTAATTTTTATCTCGTCAGAGCTTTACTCGGAAGGGACCGCCTACGGAGTTGAACAATAGATCCCCGTTTTCCATGTATTGGATAATGGCGTATGCCCCGTTACCCCGGCTGGTTTGCCCGAAGATTACCCGGTGGCTCGTAGCGCCTGTTCCCCAGTCCAGTCCAGTCACCTCCCAGCCGTCTGCCTCCGTGTAGCCGTTGACGAATACCATATTAGAGGCGGTACTTATAGCCGGTATCATGCTGATTGAACTTACATCCGAACGGGTCCATACCGAATACCACTGGTTTTTCTCTGTATCCCATTGTAAACGCTCTACGCCGAAAGGCGGCGTGACAAGCGGCCCGATGGATAATACGGCCACGATCTTGTCTGGTACGGTGTTAGGTATCACGTTATTTACGACAAAAGCGCCATAACCGGATACTGCCACGGATTGCTCGGATTGTATCCATTCCGTAGAGGCAGATAGCCCACAGGAAATTTCTTTCTGGTCGGCGATGCGGGGATTTTCCGCATCAACGGGAACGGCATCTTCCGGGATATCATCCCGCCAGAAAGCGACTAGCTTCATTCGTTTGGCACCGTCCGTGATAACGACTAGCTTGTCCTCGTCGTCACCGAATCCCATCAATGTCGGTGTAGAACCTGTTCCATAACCCATCTTGATGGCGGGCGCCTCGGGGCCTCCGTCATAAGAAGCGGTCCATGCGCCGTCGGCCTCATCTTCCGATAACTTACCGTTTTTCCATACGAATTTGTGCATGATACCTTTGCCTCCGGGCGTACGGCTGTTGCTGGCTATATAGATACCGTTATGCTCGTCGACAGCGGCGGAGTTAGTGATCACTTGATCGTCCGGTATAAGTTTGACGACTGGGGGCATACTCATTGTGCGATCGATGATGGCGATACCGTTGCCCGATGCGACTACCAAGTATCCATCGTATGTCATTACCATTCCTACCAATGTTTGTGGATTATCCATGTATGGTGCCATATCGACCTGTTTGTCTAAGACGATACCTGCTTTGGGGTTACCTGCTTCTTTCAACTTATAGCGACAGATGACCGTCCGGGCGTTTGTATAGGCATAGTTCTCATTGTCACAAATCACGTAGTTGCCGTTAGACATAGACATTTGTGGATATTTACCCAGAATCTCCACGGCATCGGCGTATAATTGGTCGGTCGAGGTATATTGGGTATCGACCAATTTCCGTAAGTTTTCTTCCGTATTCATTTGGATACCATTAGGCAAGCCTATTTCCGCCACACGCTCGAAAGCCCCATCGGCTATATGAATATAAGATACCCGGTCGCTACACATTCCCCACATATAGTCCGGGTCGGTCGATGAGAGCGTCATTAAATTGACCGGACCACTCCAAGTGGAGGCGCAATCATCCGGATTCATTTGGAATGTGCCGCCTTTTACTGCATAGGGAAAGGCATCGGTTTGCGCCGAGTTGAAATGGGTCAGGCTGTAATGCTCTGACGCTAGATAGGGGTTGGGAGTCGGAACGGTCGCTTCTGATAATGGCGGCTCGTTATCGTCTTTACTGGGATCGTTCTCATCGTCCGAACAGGAAAATAGAGCGCAAGTTGCGAACACGAGAAATGTCATTCTCCATGCTTTTTCTTTTAATTGGTATTTCATTCTTCTTTAAATTAATAAGTTTCTTCCTCAAAATCATCACGCAGGAAATCGTTTGCGGCATACTTGAATCCGTAGGGCCCGTAATCTCCTAAGGCTTTATGGGACAATTGCTTGTCCGGGTCTGTTACTTTATCGATCGGTTCTCCTTCATCATCTTTGTATTCGGTGGGAGTCATTCTGGAGATGGAATATTCCCAATCCTTGTCCGGCAGGATGTTGCGGTACATAATCGCGATAACATCTCCGATCGGTTTCCCGTCGACATCCTGTTTCTCGCTATCCCATACAAAAAGGTTCCAATGAGCGCCCAATTGCTTTTGGGCCTCTACTTTCGCTTGTATCTCGGCGAGTCTTGAATTTTGTTTCAGGCAGATAATGAAGGTCGCCTTTTCTCCTTCTTTCGCATTCGCCTCTTTATCATAGATGGAGTAGTAGGAACGGGTATTGGATGTTGCGCCGAGGCAGATAGACCAATAACGGGCTTTCGCCCCCTCATATTCTTCCACCGTTCGGGGAAGTGGTACCGGGATGAAACTGAATATCAACACCGAGTCGGCATGTATATGGGTGCGGGCGTACAGATAAGCGGTAGAGTTGTTCGGATAATATCTTCCTTTCGGGGCCAAGAAGAAAGGAACATCCCGATTCTCGTCCGATTTTTGGGAGAAGCTTTGACCTGTCACCTTCTCGATGTTAGACTCCGTACGTTCCGGGGCTTGGATCTCTTTCAGCGAATGGATGTCTATGCCTTTTATAGCAGGCAGTGCTACACCTCCATATTCATCCTTATCGCCGTTCGCATTCGTCCCTAAGTAATGCCGGATGCAGATCGCAAGCCGTTTGATGTCTGCGTTCACCCGGCAGATATTCTCTGAGGGAAGTTTCGCTATCAGTGTCTCATCCATGGAGGCCGGTACGACATAGATGGTGAAACGGTTGTCTTTTTCCGACGTGCTAACGAAAGGATTCTCACTCCCTTCGTCCGGAATGATCTCATGATCGTTGATACCGCCGATGGCAGAGCCGGTCTCGTCGTCGTAGAGCGAAAAGCTGAAGTAACGGGCGTGAGGGAACTGCCCTTCGATGCGTAAGGCAACATCGGGATATTCGTTCATATTATACGTATATTCCCAATAGTTGCTGAACAAGTCGGGATAGGCTCCCAGTATCTCGCCATCTCCCCGCAACGTAGCGCTCCATTGTTCTTTGGGGTCGATAATCGTTTCATCTGGTTGGTCATTGTCGGAACAGCCTATGAACGACATGAATAGTAATGTTGTAAATAATATGGATCTCATCTTTGTTTATTTATTGGTAAATTGATTGAAACGGGCAGTCCCTGAGATAAGGAAAGCCGTTGTTCTTCGAGTTGTCACTATCGATAATCCAGACACCCTTGCCGCTGAAATCGAAATTATTGAACGTTGAGGTGTTTTTCTTCTCGCTATCACTAAACGATTCGGCGCACCAGCCGCTTCCCGTACCGTCCAGATAATAAAGGTCGTGGTGGTGCCAGATCACGCTCGACTTCCGGGTGCCTACTACGCCGTTGCCATTGGGGGATACCTTTCCGATATTTATACAGCGAACTACCTCCGAGTAGGAATCCACACAACCGACGATGCCTCCATTATCGGATTTCTGGTCGGAAGTGATAGACCCCGAATTATAACAGTCGTGTGTCATCCAATGGTTTTCATCGTAATCGTTTCCTTCCTCTTGGTAACCTAGGATTCCACCGACGTGCGAATCTACGTTATCAGAAGAGATATTGCCCCGGTTACAGCAATAAGCCAGCTCCATGTTGTTTCCGATCGTGATGCCTTTCGGATCTTTTCCCATTCTTCCGGCGATACCACCCACTTGTGATGCGCCATTTGATCCTCCAGCGATCTCTCCGTGGTTGGCAGAGTTCATGATGATCATCTTCTTGCTGTCTCCTTGTCCGAGGATGCCTCCCAAGTTACCGTTGCCGGAATTGCTTACTTTCCCGTAGTTGGCACAATAAGAGATCTTGTGCTCCACGTCATTCATGTCGTCATACAAACGTCCGACACATCCTCCTACGTTCTGGCTTCCGCTTACCTCTCCTGCGTTTACGGCGTATTGGATGTTGAG
This sequence comes from Parabacteroides sp. AF27-14, assembly GCF_003635425.1. Classification (NCBI taxonomy): domain Bacteria; kingdom Pseudomonadati; phylum Bacteroidota; class Bacteroidia; order Bacteroidales; family Tannerellaceae; genus Parabacteroides; species Parabacteroides sp. AF27-14. Next base: position 459,115 of record NZ_QTLZ01000001.1, on the reverse strand, counting down.
GTTATGGGTGGTGGAGGTCTCTAATCCGATATAACCAAAGATACCCCCCGTTTGCTCCATGCCTGCGATATTACTGTAATTAATCATGTGCGTGTAAGTACCTTCGGTGAAGTCCACTTTACCCGCGATACCTCCGGTGCATGTGTTAGTGCTATTCTCGACAATGTTGGCATTGTTTACGCAGTGGGTGATACTTGCCGTGCCTCTTATATGCCCGACGATTCCACCCACTCTGTCACTACCAAAAACAGAACCTGTGAAACAAAGATGATCCAGATGAGAATGTAAGGCATACCCGACGAGTCCTCCCATAGACGTACCTTTTCCATCTGCTCCCGGAGAAGAGACCTTTCCCGAATAGTTGCTTTTAAAGCTGTCGGGAGAGGGGATGGAGGAGAAGTTCAAGTCACCTATATCCCCTTTGATCGTACTGCTATTGGCATATCCGACCAGTCCGCCGGTAGCGTCGTTGCCATACACCTGCATATCGTTATCGAGGCTGAAGTTTTTCGTTTCCAATGTCCCATGCTCCAATTCTCCGATGATACCTCCGGCGAAATTCGATGTGGCGGTCACGTTTATGTTGATAAGGCAAAGGCCGCTCGTTTTGATATCGCCATACACATAGCCGAACATACCGCCTGCGTACTTATTTGCCTCTACGTTGAGGTATCCGTTATTTACTTGCACGATCTGGTTGGTTTCTGCCAAGTTCAAGTGATTGTCGCATTTTAAATAGCCGAAAAACCCGGCGGCTTTCTCATTACTTTTCACCAAGGAGGCGAATGTGCAGTTGCTTACACTTAGTGGGGCGGTCAAGGTCGCGGTACCAACGAGTCCGCCGGCATCTTTTTGTTCCGAGCGGACAGGAGCCCATATGTTGATATTATTCAAGCTACTGGCCTCGTTGAGTGCCATCTCACCGGCAAGTCCGCCGGCCCGGTCTGCTCCAGCATAAATAACCTTTAGTCCGGAATCCTCTTTCTCTATGGAATGCTGGAGAGTGATATCCTTAAAGGCACACCCTCCCTTCATGATACCTCCGGTTATGCCTCCGGCTCCCCGGTTGCCTGCGTGAACCGTGAAAAGGAAAGGCATGGAATTTTCTTGTAAGTTCGAGAAATCAGTTACCGTAAGCATTCCGTTCTCCATGTACCCGACAAGTCCACCGACATAACTGTTCGCATGGACAGAGGCGAAAAGACGACAATGTTCAGCGGTCAGGTTTCCTGTGGCATGTCCGATAAAGGCACCGATATGTTCGTTGCTGTCGGTGATGCTACCGCTAACGGTTACATTCGTAAGCGTCACGTTTCCTTGCGAAGAGCCTGCCAACATTCCTCCATTCTTTTTAATTCCCTGCATATTGGCTCTGATAGTCAGGTTCTTTATCTGAGCACCGTCATATAATGTTTTAAAAAGACCGACAGTGGTATCACTCTCTGCCTGTGCACCGAGATAGGCGATCGTGATGGACTTGCCGTCACCATCGTATATACCGGCAAAGGACTCGCCAAAAGTATAACGTCCGTCGTACACGTCGCTACGATGCGGGGCTTCGAAATCTGCGGTTTGTTTAAAATAGAGCCCGGCTGCGTGTGCGATGGTATCATAACGGTTAAGGCCATATTCAAGCATGCCGAAATCCTCCTGTGAGCCGATCAAGTAAGGTTTCTCTGCCGTTCCTTCCCCCTCTAAGTCATACTGTACCGTTGAGGCCATGATCGTATGGAGCATCTCGTCCCGGAAAGTGACCTTCAGCTTGGTGCCTAACTTGGTCCCGTCCATAAGGAATGCGGTCAGGTCGTAGTCGCTATCCGGTATCTCGTCTGTCTTCGGGATATAGATGCTGTAAGAAGGATTGCTTTCGCTATGTAGCACGGCAGCGTCGTATGCCCGTATGGAATCGTCGGTATGCGATTTGAGGTGGATCTTGATTTGCTGGATCGTATCGGCGATTTCCCAGATCCCTTTCTCTAGGGTGAAAGAGCTTAACTTGAAGTCTCCCATTTCCTCTAGGCGGGAGCCCTGCTCATTCGACCGGTAGAGTTCGTCATCGCTACAACTTGTCCAAAGGAAAGTTGTCAAGGCCATGAGAAGACCTATGATATGGATTCTTGTTGTATTCATTTTATGATATGTATTAATGATTATTCCTTGATCTCCTCTTCCATTTCCGAATGGAAAGGAACGGGGAAGTTTCCTTTGCTCTCAGTTACATGCCAGATCGAGTTCGTCTTGTTAATATCCCAGTTTTTGTACTTCTTGGGGTCGCAGAGTTCGTCGATAGACAGGTTTGTCAGATAAGAGTTATTTTCGTATATTACCGGTTGGCCATAATAATAAAGGTTCGAAAGCGATGTGAAGTCTCCGTAACTATTAATCAGCGGATCCTTCCATTTATCACCCACATTTAAACAGTTGTGTGCCTCAAATCGGCTATCGCCCCGGCCTACGATACCTCCGGCCTTGGTTGAGTTGCCCTCGTAACGTCCCCCGTTGAGGCAGTCCTTAACGATACCGTATTGTTGCATGTGCCCCACGATGCCACCGATACGGCTAGCGTTGTCCGCTTTGACACGTCCCATATTGACACACTGCGAGATGATGACAGCGTTGTTTTGATAGTCGGTGGCTCCTTCGACAATTGCGTTGACTCCACCCACTAAGGTCGCGACCGTGCCGATCGTGGCGAATACGGCAGCTGTCGTAGTACCGCCGGTAGCTATGCCGGAAACGACACCCGCCGTCGCCGCTGCGCAGATGCAAACTCCTGCGATTACTTTTTGCACGATCTCTTTGATATGTTTGTTCTGCTCAATATGCTCGTAGCGTTCCTCACGTTTATGATTTATGTTGTAGTTGATCGTATTGTTATTATCATCGGAGGTTTCGTAGAAGGTCAATAACGTGTTCGTGTTATTGATAAAATCGGTGGCCGTTCCTTGATTCAGGCTAGAGGGTAATATGCCAGCCGACAGCGCATAGCCGTTCCGGATGTTGGCCATCTTGTCGTTAATGGCATCATCTATCTCTGATACTTTCGCTTTGAGAGAAGCCTCCATCAGCTCGGCTTCCTCCTCGCTCAGCATTTCAGAGACTCCGATCCGGAACATGGTTTTATCAGCGACTAGCAGGAGCCAATCCGCCACTGTTTCTCCAACATGTAAGACATGTACTATTCCTTTAAAAATTTTTTCTCCGGTAGTGGCCGCGGTTTCCAGAGCCGAACCGGCTACCGCTATGACAGGCCCTAATATTCCCAACATACATTCCACGCTTCCTATGACGCAGCTCGCGATAGCCTCGCTTGACCATTCTCTCGGATCGCCGATCTCTCCGACCAACCCGCCGGTCGGACCGGTTCCGCTGTTCAATATATAGCCCATATTTCCGCAATAATTGATCATCGTATAGTTTCCGGCCAATCCGATGATACCACCGGCATAATTGGCATTAACATCCAGATCCCCGAAGTTCTGACTGGCGAAGAAGGCACCCCAAGTAACCTTGCCAACCACGCCACCGGCGCTTTCGCTGTTATTTCCGGATACCTTTCCGGTATTCAATGCGTTATGCACCACCGCTATGGATGTATTTCCGGCGATACCGCCCACGAACGAGCCGCTAGCCGAGGCCGATACCGCTCCCGTGTTATAAACGGCGTAGCATCCTAATTGTGCCTCACCGCAAATACCGCCGACCGAAGATTTACCGGATACCGCCCCGGTATTTCCGCATGATTTTACCAACGTGTTATTGAAAAGCAACTCATCTGAACCCAACCGGGTACTGCCGATAATGCCGCCCACGCCGATGTAACCATCGATATTTCCCTCATTCGTGCTCGCATATATGTAAGAGACACCCGTACCTCCGGCGATACCTCCGGTGGCATACCCGCCGTTGCTCGCATCCGAGGGATTATAGGCCTTGGAGCCTGTGATGTCACCCGTATTTACGCACCCTAGGATAGACAGGGAATCGACAGAACCCACCAAGCCCCCGGCTCCCGTATAGTCCGAGCTCACGGATGCGTGATTCTCGCATTGTTGCAGGTAGGATTGGGAATACAACGAACCGACTCCCAACAAACCGCCGACACCATACGACCCGGAAACGGGGGTGCTCGTGTTAACGCAACTGTCCATCGCGATCATTCCGTACAGGTCTACCACGCCGACCAGTCCTCCGGCCCCTACGCTTCCTTTGCTCGCCTTGATATAACCGCCGGAAGTCGTGCAACCAATGAGCGAGGTCTTATCACGCATATCGCCCGCCGATACCGCCCCTCCGACCAATGCGCCGACTGCGAAATTCCCTTCCATCTTGGGATTCTCCATCCATACATGTTTAAAGATGGCTTTCTCCGTGTAACCGAAGAGGGCGATACCGGTGGAGTTCTGGCGGGTGGCCCACAGGTTTTTGATCTTATAGCCGTTGCCATCGTAAATACCCCGGAACGGATTGTTAGGGACATTACCGATCGATAGCCAGCCGAACTGGTGGTCGCTATCATAGGAAGCCTTATCCATGTTGATATCCGCTATTTGCAGGAAATAGGTACTTGCCGTCAGAAATTCATTCTGGGTTTGATCGTTCGTCATGCTGCGGAGGCGTTTCAAGTGATCGTAACTACTGATGATAAAGGGATCCTCCGCGGTTCCGCTTCCAGACAGGTTCGCCATCTTGTTGTACGGATCGAGAACCCTTACCGTACCTTTCGATATCTCTATCCGGCATCCCAGCCCGTATTCATTCCAAGTGGTATCGGCCTCGGCCTCTGTTACGACAGGAGTAGTCAGGTACAGCAACCGATAGATGCCTTCTTTCAATCCGGTGTCGAGGGTCAGGATCGATTGACCATCCAGACGTATGTGCCCTCCCCTGCGGGTAATGACCGTGCCGTCTTCCGTACGCATCGTACAGATAAACTCGGGGTAATGGAAATTCTCCGTCTCGTCTTGCAGGGTGATTACATATTGAGAGCCCTCGAACGTGTCCCCGTTTCCCGGAGGCGTGACTCCCGAATCGTTATCGTCTTGGCAGGCGAGCAATAATAAGCCACATAGGCAAAAGAGATAAAACGGCCAGCTTGTTTTTTTCATATACAGAGTAATTTGTTTTGGGGACAAAGGTATTTGGGCGTAGGGTTCGGGGCAAGAAAAGAATAGCGACAATTCCGGTATAGGAGAGCGACAAATTCGCTTTTCTCTCGAAAAGCACGAATCCATCGTGGTTTATTTCTCTTTCTCGCCTATAATCTCCCGGTATTGAGAGGGAGGCATCCCGTATCTGTTGCGGAAGAATCGCTGGAAAGTACGCAATGTACCGAAGCCGCATTGTTCCGCTATTTCCTTTAAGGTGACTGGATTTTTTAGGGAGAGCAGATGGAGGGCGTTTTCCAAGCGATACATTGTTATATATTCCAATACGGTCTGGTCGTTTTCTTCCCGTAGGGCATTCGCTAGTGTCCGTTCATTAATCTGTAAGGCTTTGGCGAGTTCTTTCCGGTCTAATGCCGGATTCTGGTAGAGCCGTTCGTTGATCATGAATGCGCCTAAGCGTTGTATGATCTCGTAAGACGTGGGTGGATTGGTGATTTTCGCAGCCGGTTGTCCCTCTGATTCCGGTTCAAGGGATAAGAAGTTCTTCGTCCATTTGTCGCGTTCTTCCAACCGGGTTACGAGTAGCCGGTTCTTTGCGTTTAGTTTATTGGTATAGATAATATATAAGGAAAGTAAGAGGGTGACGAGACCGATGATGATAAAAGCTAGTTGTAAATACCGTGTTTTTTGTAGGTTCTCCTGCTGGGTCTTCTCCACTTCGTATTGGATTCGCAATTCATCAAGCTGGCGTGCGATCTCCTCTTTCGCGATGGAATCGTTGGCTTGGATATAATCGCGATACAGCCGGATACTTTGCTGAGGTTGTCCGCTTAAAGATAATAGTTCGGCCTTGGTTCGTATGTCATTTAGGTAGAAAGGGTAATAATCCCGGTGTGTCTCCAGCAACGTATCGATGTCGGCTATCGCCTCTTTATAGGCTCCTTCCTCGTAATGCAGTAAATAACGGGCCTCATAGAAATGCTCGTAAGCACGGGCGGGGAAGGCGGGAAGGATATAAGTGCGGGCTTCCCGCAGGCAGTCTCTCGCTTCCTCTTTCCGTCCGGCTTTTAGTAGAGCGATGGCACGAAGGGAGAGATGGGTGACAGGGTAATGTCCGCTAGGGTCTTTCCAGCCTTTCCCATTCCAGTAAGCCAGCATTTCACCATATAGGTCGGCGAGGGGAAGTATCTCCTCATACCTCTCGGCTTTCTGGCAAGTCATGATTTGCCATTCGCACAGGCTTTGTGCCGTCGTGAAGGCGTTTAGGCTTTCTTTATAAGAAGGGCAGGTTTGCGAGCCCTCCCGTAATACGGAATATGCCTTCTCGTATAGGTTGAGCTTGTAGAAGATCTGGCCTTGTACCCTAAGGGCCATCGCCATACCTACGGGTTGTCCGATCCCCTTGGCTTGCTGATACATAAGCTCGGCCTCCTCTTGTGCATGGCGATAGGCTTGATCGGAGAACAAGCGGCTGATAAGCAGGTTGTATAAGGCGAAGTAGTAGTCATATTGCCGGGTGTCGAGCAGGAAAGTCATGATAGGGCGTGCCTCTTCCTTGAATCCGGCGGGACGCATATTCGCCATCGCTTGCAGATAGGAGGCATAGGCGAATCCAAGGTCTGCCGTGTCTTTCCGGGCTTGGGCGTTATTGATAACTCGCTTCCAATCGTCGGGTGATTCGCTTTTGCGTGCCTCTTTCTTTAATGTCTCGAAAGAATCCGGGGAGGAGACTGGGTTTGTCGTTTCCGCCTTAACGTAAGGCAATGCCCCGATAAGTAGGAGAGAGACTATGAGGATATATTTTATCGATAAGAAGTATTTCATTAATATATGTTATTTCAAGATCACAAAGATACGGATAATCTGTTTTTGATGGGCATTAAGATTCTATGAATAACCTGATTTTTTATCTATTGGAATGAGAAGTAATGCCGTAACCGCTCCCGGTCGTATTCCGTGAACTCCTCCAGTAAGGCTAGGTTCTCCCAGCCCTGTAACTTGCCTTTCTTCCGGACTTGTCGCTCGATAACCCGGGCCTGTTTATAGCTGACATATGGGTGACTTGCCAGTTCTTTAGCCGACAATTGGTTGACAGGTAGCTGACTTATAGCCGATCGGTCTGCCGAAAACCACGATTTCATCGATTCATAGCGTTTCTCGTCGATACCATATACTTCCCCTAATTGCTCTACACTATAAAAGCCCCCTAATAGCTCCCTGTATTTAATGATCCGTTTGGCGAAGACGCTACCAATTCCCGGAACTTTCTTTAGGGCGGTGGTATCGGCCGAATTTAATTCTACAACTGTTCCTAACGGCCATTTTTCTACCTTTGGATATGAGGGTAAATGGAGGTTTGATTCCCTTCGGATGCGTTTGGGATTTCGTTCGGAGGGAACTTTGTTTTCTTTCGAGTGGAATTTGTTTTCTTTCCGGGTGGGATTCGGGGGATTTCCGTTCGGGGTAATTGGAAGGGAGGTGTCTTGTTTCATATTGTCCGTGACCAGATCATCGGGCAGAACCTTTGTCCGGGAAAAATCCGTCAAGATAATTGCGATCCATGCCATCGCTATTAAGGAAAGGAGTAGGGTAAGAGCCTGCCTTTCTCCCTTGGAGAAATAAAGTAAATCACGCCATTTCATAGTCTTATGTTTTGATTTGTGGAACTTCCACCGACAAAGGTAGAAGTTCCGTTTCTATTGACAAGGAATTCTCGGTATTATTTACCGGTAATCCATTTCAAGATCCCTAATTCGTTCAAAAATACGATACCGATGGCGATTGGGGCCACGTATTTCATAAAGAATACGTAAGCGCCGAAAAGACGTAACTTAAGAGTCCCCTCATTGGTCAACTCGGCTTTCAATACTTTTTTATCGACACGTGTACCTACGAAAATACAAGTGAGCATACCTCCCAGCGGTAGCATGATCTTGGCGGTCAAGTAATCCAGCGCGTCGAAAAAGGCCAAGCCTCCAATCGTGAATCCTTTCATCACCCCGAATGAGAGTGAACTGAAAATACCTAAGAAAAAGACTCCTAAGGAAACGATCAAAGCCGCTTTCTTGCGTGTCATATGGAACTCCTCAAGAACGTAGGCCGTAGCTACCTCATGTAAAGAGATCGTGGAAGTCAGTGCCGCCATCGCTAGCAAGATATAAAAAATACAGGACCACAAGCCACTCAGCGGTAATTGCCCAAATACGTTCGGTAACGTGATAAACACGAGTTCCGCGCCAGCGGAAGGGGTGATGCCGAAACTGAATACCGCCGGGAATATCATGATACCGGCCAATACGGCGACAAGCGTATTAATGATTGTCACCTGCCAAGCGGTGGCCTGCATATTCGTATCTTTCCCGAAGTAAGAGGAGTAAGTGATCAAGCAGCCCATACCCAAACTCAAAGAGAAGAAAGCCTGTCCTAGTGCGCTCAAGACCACTGAGGAAGTCAATTTGCTAAAGTCTGGCTTGAAAAGGAAAAGCAATCCGGCCTCAGCGTTCGGTAAGGTCACGGAACGTACGCACATGATCAGCAAGATCAAGAATAAAAGCGGCATCATGATCTTAGAGGCCCGTTCGATACCTTTTTCTACACCCGAGACAATCACGAAGTGAGTCAACCCGATAAAAGCGCCCATCCAAAAGATCGGACGGAAGACATTGGAAGCGAAATCCTGAAAATCGGCCGTATAGTCTATATCCGGCTGTCCATACAAACGGCCACTTAGCGTTTGCCAAACATATTCAAGCGTCCAACCGGAGACGACCGAGTAATAACTTAAGATCAAAAACGCGGCCAAGATACCGTTGTACCCAATCCAGCACCATTTTGTACCGGGAGCCATTTTCTTGAAAGAACCCACCGTATTGCTGCGGGAATGCCGGCCGATGAAAAACTCGGTTATCATTACCGGAATGCCCAAGAATATCATGAAAAGTATGTAGACCAGTAGGAAGGCCGCACCTCCATTCGCTCCCAGCATATACGGGAAGCGCCATACGCTTCCCAATCCGACGGCGCATCCTACGGTAGCTAGTACTACGCCCAATTTACTACCGAATGTGACTCGATTGTTTGCCATATTATTTATTGTTGCTTTTATGCTTTTAATTGTTACCTATTTTCTTATTTTCGGGAGCAAAAGTAATAATTTGAATTAATTTGTTCGTGTAAAGTATAAATAATTTAGTGAAAGGAGTATGAAACGAGGACGTAAGAAAAAGTTAGCAATCTCATTGATGGATTATATGGGAAAACGAAGAGACATGAAACGGCAGTTAAAGAAAGAAGGGACAGCTGAGTTGTATGAGGTGGCCGTAAGGCATTTTTTAAGATTCGTGAAGAACCCGGGGTTCTGTTTGGCCGATTTGAATCGTGCGTTGGTGATAGATTTCATCACGTATCTTCAGGGAAAAGGATTAGCTACTAATACGGTAAATACGTATATCAGTAGTTTGCGGGCGCTTTATAATACGGCTTGCCAAGAGTCGTTGATTCCTGCGTCGTATTATCCGTTTGAGAATTTGAAACTCCGGCGTGCGATGACGGCGAGGCGTGCGATTCCCGCATCTTTGTTCCAGCAAATCGCTCAGATCAAGGTGGCGGATGACCCGCAAGTGGAATTATCGATAGATCTTTCCCTATTCAGTTTTATGGCTTGCGGGATGCCTTTTGTGGATATAGCGTACTTGACGAGGCAGAATATCCGGGGGAATGAGTTGGTATATCACCGTCATAAGACAGGACGTATGATCCGGTTGGAGATAACCAGTAGTATGTTGCAATTGATCCGGAAATACGCGGATCGGCAGCGAGCGACCGGATCGTCGTATTTGTTCCCGATTCTTCCGCCCGGGAATCCGGACCATTTGAGGTATAAGCGTAGCTTGGCTCGGCATAATGCCCGGCTGAAACGGATTGGGCAAACTTTACGGTTACCGAATCCGTTTACGTCGTATGTTGTTCGCCATAGCTGGGCATCAGAAGCTTTACGTTGCGATATGCCGATGGCCTTGATCAGCCAGGCGTTGGGGCACTCGTCGGAGAAAACGACTCGTTTTTATCTGGAAGAATTGGATATATCACGTTTGGCTCATGCGAACATGAAGGTGATAGGCTCTGTAAATCGGATTTTAGAGAAAAGGATGGATGGTTTGTGAACTTATTTATGGAATAAGGTTTAGCGTTTCAAAAGGGTTGACGAAAAAGAAACGTTACATCACATCTTATTGTTATTTTTTATAGTATGCCAATAAACCACACAGAACGTTGCAGGAAAACATGTACGTGTTTTTCTGAAAAGACGTACATGTTTTTTGAAAAACACGTACATGTTTTCGGATAAATATGATCGTGTTTCTATACGATTATCAATCAACGGCTTATATATAGGTCTGTCATAACGAGCTTATTGTATTTTTATTTTTGATATTCAATAGGAATTTTTAGAGTATAGAAATTCTTCCTTTGTTGGGAGAGTGAATCAATAAAGGTGAATATGGTTCATTTTAGAGACATAACTTCCCCTAAATCCCTTATTCAGTGGAAGAGACTTAACAATTTTAACGCAAAAAAGTTGTGATAATAAAATATTTATTATGTATTTTTGTGAACTAATAGGGAGGAAGTTACTATTTTGACGCTAAAACTCCTTATTCCATAAATAAGTTCTATGAGGCTCCTTATTCCATAAATAAGTCCACGGGCCATTCTTGCCGTTAGTTGATTTTAGGAAGTTGGGTCTTGAGGGGGCAGAAGGGTGAGAAGATATAAGATTAACAACCATAATGAATAAGAAAGAATGAAGAAGACGATTTTCATGCTATTCTTGTTGGCAGTCCCGTTTCTTTCGAGAGCGCAGGGGGTACCGGCCGAAGGGAAAGGCTCCATGATTGGGATCAAGAGTAATATTCCTTATTGGGCTACTGCCACGTTTAATTTGGGGGCTGAAGTTTATCTCGCCCGTCATTGGACGCTTGAGTTGGAGGCAGGCTTGAATCCGTTCAGCGGCAAGAACGATGATGGGAGTTATGGCCGCTCACTGAAGCATTTGCGTCTGCACCCGGAGTTGAGGTATTGGTTTTGCGAGACGTTTAACGGCCATTTCCTCGGCGTGCATACTCCGTACCTATTATATAATGTAGCCGATATCAAATGGCTGGGTACAGAGGGCGAGCGTCACCAGGGATGGGGCGCGGGAGCCGGTATCAGTTATGGATACTCGTGGCTGCTGTCTCGCCATTGGAACTTGGAGGCCACGGTGGGCGTGGGCTATCTGTACTTGAAGTCGGACAAGTATCCCTGCGCGAATTGCGGCCGCAAGCAAGAAGGGATCAAGAAGCATTACTTCGGGCCTACGCAGGCGGCGATCAATCTCATTTACCAATTTTAATCGATGGAGGACTGAAAAATGAAGAATCTACAAGGATGGATGATACTTGGGATCGCCTGTTTGGCCGGTTGTGTGGGTACTACGATTCCCGTACAGGCGCAGCAGACGGCTACCGCCATCGTCGTGAAGGAGCGGTTGGTGGAGCATGTGGGCGATCGCTTGATAATTGATATGAAACTAGCGCTGGATGAGTTGTCGCTATCGGCCAACCGGAGTTTGGTCTGTACGCCGCTGATCGAGCGGGGCGATAGCGTAAGGGCTTTGCCTCCCGTGATCGTGAACGGGCGTAACCGCCAGATCCAGTACGACCGGTCCGGGCGCGACGCGACGGCGAACGGAGAGTTTGTCTTACGCCGTCACAATGGGAAGGAGCAGACGTTCGATTACCATGCCTCCATTCCTTTCGCCAAGTGGATGGAGCGTTCGGAGGTGTCGCTGGTAGCCGATTTTTGCGGTTGTGGTTGGGAGGCGTTGAGTAATGACAAGTCGCCGCTTTTCCCGATCCGAATCGCGGAGCCTGTGGTATTGCGGCCGCTTTTGGCCTACGTCACGCCGGAGGCGGAGCGTGTGAAAGAGCGTGTGAAGGAAGGAAGCGCCTTCCTCGACTTCCCGGTGAACCGCACGGAGATATATCCCGAGTATCGCGATAATCCCTCGGAGCTGCGCAAGATCCTTGAGACCGTGTCGTCGGTGAAGGAGGATCCTTACGCTACCATCACAGAGGTATATATCAAGGGTTTCGCATCGCCGGAAGGTACCTATAAGCATAACACTTATTTGGCCGAGCATCGCGCCAAGGCGTTGATCGAATATGTGAAGGGCCTTTACCACTTCGAGCAGGCCCGTTTCACGGTGGATTTCGAGCCGGAGGACTGGGCCGGATTGGAGAAACGGGTGGAGAACTCCTCGCTTGCGGACAAGGAGGAGCTGCTGGCCATCATCCGTGCGGACGAACCGAAGGATTACGACCGCCGCGAGGCGAAGCTGAAGGCGTTGAACGGGGGGGCCTCGTATCGGGTGCTCTTGCGCGATATTTATCCCGCCTTGCGCCATTCGGATTACGCGGTGCGCTACACGATCCGCTCGTTTACGGTAGAGGAGGCCCGTGAGCTGATCTATTCGGACCCTAGGCAGTTGAGTCTAAACGAGATGTTCCGGGTGGCGCAGACGATGGAACCGGGTAGCGACGCTTACCGCGAGGTGTTCGAGATTGCCGTGCGCATGTATCCGGACGATCCGGTATCGAACCTGAACGCCGCCCTTACGGCGATCGACGTGGGTCGCCTGGAATCGGCCCACCGTTATCTGGCGAAGACTTCCGATTCCGCGGAGCGTACCTTGGCGGAGGCGGCCATCGCCATGCTGGAGAACCGCTTGGACGAGGCGGAGGCTCTGCTGGGTAAGTTGTCCGACGATCCTTCCGTAGCCTCGCAGGTGGAGGAGAACTTGAGGCAGATCGCCGCGAAGCGGGAGGAACTGGCTGATTGATGGCGAGAGTCGTGATCGCAGGATGATAATAATGAGTGTCAAATATAAAAACGGATGAGAAACATGAAAAAGAATTATTTATTAAGCGCGGCCGCCGCTTTCTTGCTGGCGGTTACGGGTTGCTCCGATGATATCGAAAACGGAGGCAATTCCGGTGGTGAGGACGATGGCGGCAAAGTCTATATGACAGTGAACGTCTCCACGGTGTCGAAGGGGGCATTGACGAAGGCGGGAGGAACTCCTTCTAATCCTAATGGCGGTGGTGCCGGCTGGGGCGAGGACGGCAACGGTTTCTTGGAAGAGTTCGATGGCGCTAATGAGGGTAAGGTGTATGATGTTAATATCTTCTTGGTGAAATATGACGGTAATACATTTGACTCTAACCCCTTGGACTTCTTTAATGATGACGTAAATAAAAGTTTAGAGATTGCCGGACAGGGTTGGTATGAATCTAAGACCGGTGTTGATCCGAGTGGAGGTGGCGAGCCTAATCATGACAGTGCCGGAAAAGTGACGATGAAGGTGACGATGAATGAGGAGCTGACAGCAGAAGGACATACGTATCAAGTCTTTACGGTAGTTAATGCCGGAAATAGAATAGAGGGTATTACTACTTTGGGTGACTTACGAGACAGAGTAACTTTAAAGGATTTATGGACTGGCACTAATCAGGTTTCGAAAGCGGATCACTTCATTATGTCTACGCACAAGATGAAAGGCGTAGATGGCATAGGGAATTCGCTTGTTCGCATTTCCGTGGAAAATACAGATGAGACGAAACCGGCGACAACAACCGTATTCGTGGAGCGTATGGCCGCACGTATCGACTTGGAATATGCTGCTGTATTAGAGACAGATAAAATACTCGAAAGCTCTCCGGTAAAGAATAAAGGCTCATTCAAATTGACGGGTTACAAGGTCGTGAACCAATGGAAGGGTAACAGCTACGTGTTTAAGCAGGTCTCTCCTAAAGCGACTAAGAACTTTGGCGAAGGGTCAAGTTTAGCGGATGCGATGGCTGGAAATTATACTAAAAGTGGTAATGACTTTAAATATTTGGGTGATGAAGTATGGTCTATGATGACGCTAAATGAGGCGAATGGCTCTTATAATTATGTGCTGGATCCGTCGATCAGCCAAAAAAAGGTACCTATGAATGAAGGCGATAATCCTTGGGCTCAATTCAAGGACTTTTATATCAACTATTTTAATCCGGAAAACAAAGACTTAAATAGGGTTGAGAATATGTCTAAGATTCCTGAGGCTGAGACTGAACCTTATTATAAAGGAATGAATGATAGAACGTATTACCCCGTCGTGTACACCAAGGAGAACACGTTGGATCGTGAGGCGCAAGTAAATGGTTATTCTACCGGCGTTATTTTCGAGTCTGAGTTTATGCCAGATGGTGATAATTTTAAAGTCAGTTTCTATAATAAAGATGCGGGTTCTATTGAGTCTGTTCCTTTAGATAACAATAAAACATTCCTTTTGGCAGTCCATAAGAACGGTGTGGGTGCGACTGTCCGTTCTGTCTATAAAGATCTTCCGTCTGTTGCCGCTTGCGCATTTAATTTGGAAGAGGGTTCGAATCCTAATTTATTGAAAGGCTTAATGAATGGCTGGGATGGGATGACAACATTACCGGATTTTGCTGATGTACAAAAGGCGATTAATTCCATGTCTGATCAGAACGGATTTGAGATCGCGTTTAAGAAATATCTTAGTGACATGATTAAGGGCGAAACAAACTGGAGTGAAGAGCTAAAAATGCGCCTATGCTATACTGAATTTAGAAAGAAACAAAATGAGAATGGCGGTGGTCATCTCCCTGATACCTACACTGATCCGAATGATTTCACCCCGGATCAGATCGGTAATTTGTACCAATTCTACAACGTTTCCTTATACAAAGGCGGAAAGAGCTATTACAAGTTCTGGATCCGTCATAACGATAACGGGAACGATGGTATGATGGGCGTGATGGAGTTCTGTATCGTGCGTAACAACGTGTACCAATTGTACGTGACGGGTGTGCGTGGTTTAGGTGACCCGCTGCCTTACACGCCGGGTAAGGATACGCCGGACAAACCGGATGAGACGGATGATGTTACCATCGACGTCACCATCTACGTGAAAGATTGGGTGAAACGCACGAACAAAGACATCATTATTTAACCCTACCCCTCCGGGGGATTCCTACGATGGGCATTGTAAGCTCCTTACGATGCCCATCCAAGCCACCTTACGATGCCCATCATAAGAACCTTATAATGGGCATCATGGTTTACCTCCATCCCCGGTAGTACGGTCGGAGGATTACTGTGTATCTTAATAAAATGATTATGAACCGTTTATTTCATACCTGCAAACAGTTGATTGGCGTAGCTGCCTTGTCCGTGGGGCTATACGCTTGCGATTGGATACACGACGACTCGCTGCCGCTTTGCGAGTTCCGCCTGTATTTCAAGTACGACTATAATATGAAATTCGCCGACGCTTTCCAGCATGAGGTAGACTTCGTTACGCTCTTCTTCTGCGACCAAGAAGGGAACTTCCTCTTCCTGCGGCGGATCGAGAAGAGCGAGCTGGACGAGCGGAACTCCATCGCCCTCGACATGGAGCCGGGTACCTATCAGGTAGTCTCTTGGGCCGGGCTGGACAAGGGCAGTTACGCGTGGAACGATCCCGCCGAGGCGTCGCGGGTTGTCGAGAGGGCGCAAGACGTCAAGGTACGTACCTTGCGCGAGGACGATACGACACAACCCAACGAGCTGCACCCGCTTTGGCATAGCCTCGATACCTTCACCGTGACGCGCGACATGCCCGAGGAGAAGGTGATCAGCCTCGCCAAGAATACCAACAAGCTACGTGTCGTGCTGCAAAACGTGATGGGGGAGGACATGGACGTGAATAACTTCTCCTTCCGGATCGTGGCCGACAACGGGTATATGGATTACGACAATTCCCTGCTGCAAGATCCCACCATCCACTACCTGCCTTATTATACGGAGAACGTGGAGCTGGGAGCCGACCCGACTCCCGGCGCTACCGTGGGCGGGCAATACGTGGCCGTGGCCGAGATGAACACCATGCGCCTGATGGCGGGTCGCAACTACCGCCTCATCATCCGTCACCACGGATGGGAGAAGGATGTGCTGAACGTGAACCTCAACGATTACCTCCTTCTCACCAAGATGGAGGGGCACCGTATCTCCCCGCAGGAGTATCTGGACCGGCAGGATGAGTACTCGATCATCTTCTTCCTTACGCCGAAGGTATGCCCCGATTGCCCGGATAAGCCTACGCCTCCGGATCCGCCGGGACCGGACAACCCTGACAACCCTGACAATCCTGACAACCCGGATAATCCCGATGGGCCTGATCCGGAAGACCCTACGATCGTGGGGTACGCCTGCTTCAAGATACAGGTGAAAGACTGGGTGATCCGTATCAACGATGGTATATTGTAAACTGAGATTTATTAAATAGCGCGAATGATGAGACGTTATACCCTATATAACCAATTGATGGCGGTCGCCGCCGGTCTTTGCCTCTGCTGGCTCTGCGTAGCCTGCGGCGAAGACCGGGGGGGCGATCTCCCCAACGATGACCCGAACAGTTGTGTCGTGACCATCACCCTGCGGACTTCCCGCTCGGCACGACCGCCGCAAACGAAAGCCGGCGAGACAATTACTTGGGAAGATGATGATGAATACGAGCGAGACATCACGGACTGGCTGGTGGTGGCGTATGATGATGAGAACGCTGAATTGGCCGGATATACATCTAGCGAGGGTACGTGGACGCCGGATATCAATGATCCTGATCCTGATTCTCGTACGGAGGTAGAGATGAGGTTACCCCTCGGCAAATACTCTTTTTATGCGTTCGCCAATTTGCAGTCGCTGGAAGATGGTACATCGTTGTATCAAAAAATTACCGGGGCACATTCCTTGGCGGAGCTGTCGGAGGTGAAGATATTGGACTCGGGAACGAGTATCGATACAAGGAATGAGGAGAAAAAGGGTAAATTCGGAGGCGAGGAAGCGTCTCGAAAGCGCATCCCTATGAGCAGTTACGCCCAAAAGCATACGGTATTGCCCGTTCCGGCAGAGAACAAATTCGAGATTCCCTTGATCCGCATGATCGGCAAGGTGCAAGTGGAGATAACCAATAACTTAGATAAATCCATAACCGTAAACCGATTGGACATCATGAACCTCCGCAAGGGAAGCCTGCCGATCTGGCTCTTGCCTTGGGGAAATGAGAATTATTTGGAGTTTAAGGATGACAAGGACTTGGAAGAGCCTTTGGTTCCATCTTTTCCGAAAGATGCGAATCCTTCTGTAGTAAGTCTAGAGGATCTTTATACTGAATCTATCAAACCCGGTGATAATGAAAAAGAAATACAAGCCAAACCTGTGGACGGCGAGAACGGTAGTAAACGGGCTTATATTCGCTACATTCCTGAAACCAATGCGGCCGTCGGAGAGAACGGCAGTGGCATCCACCTCGGTGTAGAGATCGAAGGCCGCCCTCGTACGGAGCACCTCACGGGCTTCGACTTCGTACGCCGCAATGACCTGCTGGTCATCCCTGTCTTGATAACCAACATCACGACGAAATTGGAAGTAGCCGAGCAACGCCTCCCCATCGGGGTCTACCCGACCGCCTTGGTCTATGGTGAGAAGACGGGCGTGTAGATACTGACGCCTGTTGAGCATACCCTGCAAGCCGCCGGTGACTTGTCGATCCGTTTCGAGATATCTAGGATAGAAGGCGTGACAGGAGATTTCACGATCAAAGGTCTCCCGCAGGATGAAACAGTCCCGGAAACGGTGAAATTTAGTTCGATCCAAGTGAAAGATGATGATAAGCACCTTATTACGGCCGTAAATGGAGAGGATTGTGACAAGAAACAGCGTTTCTACCTTCCCGAGGCTTCGGTCAAGGAAGGAAAGAAAGGCTCCTTCACGATCCATACCCAAGAACTGGGTGGAAAAGCGGAGGCCACGGTCATCCTCACGCTCATTATAAACTATTACGTGGATCAGGAGAAGCAAGAGATGCAAATCCCTTATACCATCAAGATAAGAAATTACAAACAATAACCATAATATAGTAACTAAAACTAAGAAAGGAGGACCCGACGGATGAAACCATCAATCAACCTACGATATAAATCCTTGTTATTAACTTGCTTGTTGATCTTGTCTGTTAGTGCGGTTGCGCCGGCGCAGATTACAAAAATAGAATATAAATTTGGCAAACGTCAAGTTGTTTCGGAGCGTGTGGATACGGTGTATTTTCAGAAAGGCAAAGAGAAACAGTTGTTTATACCCGAGCTGAGAAACAATGATGGAAGTACTGATCAAAATTATCGTTGGTATGTCCGTTGGTATCGATTTGATGAAAATGGGAATTTGACTAGCAAGGGTATAACAGGAAAAGATATAAATCCTATGACGGATGGTTCTTATGTAGATGGAGGTTCATTAAGTAATCAGCTTTATAGGACATCATTACGAAAGATTGATACTTCTCTGTTTTGGTATAAAGGATTTTTTAATAAAGATGCTGGTAATTATGCGACAGGAGCTTCTACTGTCGTATATGATATGGATGTAGTGGCAGAGGATAGTGTTTTTTGCGATGTGAGCTTGAATGCGGATGATTATAAAATAAGCGCAGATGGTAGAACATTTACCGAACCTGAACTTTCAGTACGTTATAAGTTTATAATTCGGCCTGCATCTGAAATTGCGGAACGGATTAAAACTTCCGGTGCTAATATCCTTGATAAACCTTTTATCGAAGAAAATTTGTATGTTTCAGAGGATGCGAGAAATGTCAATGTGCAAATAGGTATGACCGCTAATAACTATGCCTGGTATACAGACGGAGAGCTCATTGTGGGGGAGAAGTATAAATATGCTATAGATGGGACTGTAAAAGAGTTGAATCGTTGGAAAACAATGGTAGACAGTTTATCTTTTACTAAAGATACTACGAAGTTGACGATTTGGGCGGTTGATTCATTAGAGAATCAGAGTCCCTTGATTTATCGGTATAATATTATTAAGCAGAAGGGTGCCGGTTTTATGTTGGAAAAAGATCCGGAAAGGTCGAAGTATCCAGCGCGAAATCCGGACGATAATCAGGAACTTTATGAGTTGATAGGTTATATAAACTTCGACCGAAAAGATTCGATAACGATTGAAGAGTTAAAGGCCGAACCTCTGAGAAATATATCAAATATTGGTTTCCCTACTGAAGAAAACACTGCAGGATATTGGTTAGAGCGGGACATGACAGGTTATGCGCCTTATAATTATAAAATACAAAAAGCATATGGTAAATGGGGGGGGGATCCTCGTTTTCAAACACTTCAAAACCAATATGGATTGTTCCGTACAGCAAATGTTAAAGGTATATCCAAACAGAAAGAAGTCTTCTATGATGACCGACAAAATTTTTGGTTTTTTGCTAATAGTGGTGTGGATAAAGAAGTATATGATCGAACCTATTATAATACAAAAGGTAAAAAATTAGGATATTTCTATTATGTGGATGCTGCGAACTTGCCGGGACGTTTGGTTAAAATCCCGTTAGATCAGGGAACTATCTGTGCGAATACGGGACTTTTAGTGAACTTTTGGGTGAATGATATGACAGGTAAAGGTACAGCGAATCTTCCTCCTAATATTAATCTGTTTTTTATTGGGAGAAAGGAGGATGGTAAAGAGGATATTTTGCATCGCTTTACTTCCGGTGATGCGATAGATGGAGATGACTGTCTCGGTGAATGGCAACAGTTAGTTTATACTTTCTCTTTAGTACAAAATATTAGTGTATATAAAGAGTTTTATCTGGAGGTACAAAACAACACAATCCATGCTAACGGCGCGGATTACGCTATCGACGGCTTGCGTATCTACCGTACCAAGCCCAAGATCGACGTAAAGCGAGTAGACGTGTGCTCTTCTGCCAACTTGACCGTTGCCACGGATTACGAACTTCTGCTCAAGAATATGGGTTGGAGCATTAATCCGGATGTATTGTCCGATCTGAATATGGGGAATAAAATAACGGAAGATTCAAAGCATATATGGAAATACCGCTATGGTTTGATGGGTGGAGATCCAAAGGAAAGGGAAAGTCATCTTAATCCTACGATCGGCAACGTTTATATTGGAGCTACCGATAAAAGGGAAACCGGAGCTATAGATAAACCATACGATTGGATTACATTGAATACGGATTTGAAGGACTATAAGAATGAGAACTATAACAACCGAAGCAAAGTGTATCGTATTATCGTTCCGACTAAAGATGGGTTAAAGCATCAAGGATTTGAGGATCTGACAAATTATGAAACTGCGATGCGACGACAAATTGTCGTAAACCTGCGTATGATCAATGATTTCTTATATGATGCAGCTGAGCAAGGAGTTTGGGATAAGGACATAGAAGAGGGTGCCCAAAAAACAAATGGGGATCCGTTCCCGAAAGATGAGTATATCGCATATTTGAAACAAAATTTAGGAAAGCTTTGTGGTAAATCAGACTCAGAATGGGACTATAACATTCCTGATCCGCAAACAATAGGGGACCAGATAGATAGAATAATGGATGGATATGACGATATATACGAAGAACTGATACGAGCCGTTTGTTCGGTAATGGGTATTTCTCGTCCTCGTGTGCCTTGGTGGGATGGGGAAGATTCAAACATCATCCATTTAAGTGCCATTGATGTGGACAAGACTGAGTTGAGATATAAAGGTGAGAGACCTTACGGAAGCGGGACGAAGGTAGAGCCTGCCTCCGGTAAGTATGATGTGGTAATCTTTAGTGCGGCCGCGACAGTTACTAGCGATAAAGTCGTGGATTTCCCGAATGCCTATGCGGGAAGTAGTTTCCAAGATCCTTGCTTGCTGACCACCCCTTTCACCGTACTCCCTTCCTTCACGGTCGTAGCGAATACCAAAAGTGATTTGCCGGAGGGCATGATTGCTTGCGAGGGACGGATCAGTCAGATTGAGGAAGCGACCGTATGGGTTGAAGAGTTAGATGATAACCAAAATCCGACAGGGGAACTGAATAAGTTTAAAGAGATAGAAGCTTTCAAGGATTATTCATATACGTTCGATTGGTTCTTGGGCGACTCGCTGGAATTTGCATCGTTCAATGAGAGGTATGGGGAATCATTAGATGGGATATTGAGGTCTTATAGAGATCAACTTCTTGATGACAAGAAAGCCTTGTCTTTCCCGGCGGAAGCTTTGATTGAGTATTGTGAAGACAAATATACGGATCAGCGTTTAATTAAGGAATTGAAGACATTGCTCTTAGGTGATGTGGACACAGAGCCAAAATTAGTGATTGGCGGGAAGTTTGGATATGCGGAATTCCGTTGGGTAAAAAAAGTGGTAGCGATTCCTTATCTGCCAGAGAAAATTATTGAAGGCAATCGACGCGAGTGGCTTTTCTGCGAACAACCTCAGGAAAAAACATTGGAAGCCGCTCCCGCCCCGACATTGTTAGCCGGCTTTCCGGATGTGGAGTACCCGAAAGATATGGAGCATTATCCCAATGTGCCCCTGCGTATCGGCTTGCCGAATATCGTGGAGGGAAGCATAACCAATATTCCTATTCAAGGAAGAGGCTTGACAATGGGTATGGAAGGATCTGACCAATTGGGTAAACCTAACGGTAACGCTACGACTATATTCTTGCGGCAAGGACAGACTTATATAGAGGTAGGTAATTTGACGGCTTTGTCTGCGAAAGCTGAAACTGAAACTGATAATGGCGGCGGGTTATTCTCGATGACCTTTGAGGAGGGTGCCTATGAAAAATTCGCTGAAGGGCAAATCTATTCACTTTATATTCCATTCGGTGAATATAAGAACGGAACTTTCGTAGAAGGCTCTTGCGAGGGATATGCTACCTTACTTATCAAGATCGTACCGGAATACTTGACGTGGAAAGGCCCGAATGCCGAAGTATGGTATAATGACGGAAACTGGCATCAGTCTACGAAAGGGGAATTGTATATAGATCCAAACGGAACAAACAATGCGGATGCCAACGGCAATGATGCAGACTTGACCGCCGCCTTCGCCCCGCTTCATTTCACCCGTATCACGATCCCGGAAGGGCAGACGCTGGAATTGGAAGGCTTGAAGACGAAAGATCATTTGTTACAGATTCCCGAAGCGAACTCATCAAAGGCTACCAAGTATATCCAATATGATATGGCGGTAGACAAAGACGGAGATAGTACGATCGTAACCCCGTACTATATAAATAAGGTAAAGGCCATCTATTTCAAACCCGAGGCGCAGTTACGCCGTCAGCAATTCCTGACGTACGACACCGCCCGTGTGGAATTCGAGATGACACCTGATGCGAAGTATTGGATGGCATCGCCTTTGCAAAGTGTATTCGCCGGTGATATGTACACCGTAAAGAACACGGGCCGACAGAATACCTACGCCTTCGCTGATATCAAATACAACACGGCCAACAACGACCGCCAAGCCCCTGCCTTCTACCAGAAAGCCTGGGACAAGGCGATCACGATGTACGTGCCGAAGAGTGAGGTCGATCCGGTAGATCCGAATCTTAATAAGAATCCCAATCTGATTTTGGGGAACGATGAATTAGACAAGAAGAATTACGAGATAGTCCAATCCAATTGGAGCCGTGAATACAATGATGTGAACGTCCCCTACGCTTTGGGAAAGGGATTCTATGCCAGCGTAGAAAAGAAGAATGCGACCGGCTTGGGCGAGAAAGTATTGGTACGCTTACCGAAAGCGGATACGGGGTACAAATACGAGCCATTGACAAAAGCCATGACCAAAGCCCCGACTTTAGCGGAACGGATCAATGCCGGCAAGCTGGCGGATAACGAGCCTATCGAGATGGTATTGACAGATGCGAATGGAACGGAAGAATGGTGGAATACGGATAATGGAACCGTCCGTGTCATTGCTGATGGCGACGGTAAGCACTTCCTGTTGGGTAATCCGTATATGTATCCGTTGGATATCGCTCGTTTCTTGAAAGAGAATGAGGCTATCTTAGAGCAAAAATATTGGAAATTGGATGTGAAGGAGGGGCTTGTTGTCGGTACACCTGATGTGGCATGGGAAGGTGGAAATGTTACTGATGCTACATCCGGAGCCGTTATCGTCCCCATGCAAGCCTTCTTCGTAGAGCTGAAAGATGCGGCTCAAACGAAAGCGGAAGGTACGACAACCGGTGCCGATCTGAAGGTCGTTCATTTCGATCCCTCCATGATGCAAGGAGAGCCGGAGAAGGTCTCTTCTTCCTTGCGTACCGCTACGGCCAAGAACCCGGTATTGAGGCTGACGGCGGAGCGGGATGCATATCGTAGCACGGCCTTGCTGACGCGGCAGGATGATGCTACGAACAGCTATGAGGCAGATAAGGATGCCGTAATCTTGCTGGATACGGAACTGGAGGAGATCCCGCAGGTGTACACTATCGCCGGGACTCGTGCCGTGGGTGTGAACGTAGTACGACGGATCGACCAAGTGCCCCTTGGCGTATATGCCGGCGAGGGTAAGGGCGAGGTTACACTGACGATAGAGGGTATCGGCGATTGGGCGGAGACGCTTTACCTGTACGATGCCGTGACCCGTAAAAGTACGGAGCTGTCGGACAATACGTATACCTTGCGTTTGGACGGTAGCAGCCATGGACGTTACTTCCTAAGTGCGGGCTCGCCTACCGGTAATGAGGGGGTAGACAACGTAGAATCTATCTCTGTCTATTCCGCCGTATCGGGTAGGGTAGTGGCCAGTGCTAGCGAGGCGTTGAAGCGGATACAGGTGTTTACGCCGATGGGTCGTTTGGTACGTACTTTATATCCCGCTCGTCCGACTTATACGTTCGATCTCCCGGCAGGCATCTACATCATCCGTGCGGAGATCGCCCACGACCAGAAGACGGTGAAGCTGCGGGTTCAATAAGCAGCTTCTACCACTCCATCTCTAATATGGATTACACGGTCTGTATTTGTAGCCAGTTGTTCGTCATGCGTCACGATGACGAACGTCTGGTTCATCTGGTCCCTCAATTCAAAAAAGAGTGCGTGCAACTCTTCCTTGTTCTTGGTATCGAGGCTTCCGGAAGGCTCGTCGGCTAGGATGACCGCCGGGTTGTTGATAAGCGCACGGGCTACCGCTACCCGTTGTTTCTCTCCACCGGATAACTCGGCAGGCTTGTGTGCCATGCGATCGGAGAGTTTTAGGAAGTCCAGCATCTCTTTCGCCCGCTTCTCGGCCACGGCCGATTTCTCCTTGGCGATCAGTGCCGGGATCATCACGTTTTCCAAGGCCGTGAACTCCGGCAGTAATTGATGGAACTGGAAGACGAAGCCGATATTCCGGTTGCGGAAAGCCGCCAGTTCCTTATCGCCCAATCGTCTTGTCTCCGTGCCATTGATAACCAGTCGCCCACTATCCGGTGCGTCGAGCGTGCCGATGATTTGCAACAAAGTTGTCTTACCCGCCCCGCTGGGGCCTACGATAGCGACAACCTCGCCCTTGTTTATCGTGAGGTCGATGCCTTTCAATACTTGTAAGGCACCGAAACTTTTCGTTATTCCTTTGGTTTGTATCATATCAAGTTTCTTAGGACGTGCGAGGCAAGGAAACAACCGAACGTGGCCGGCATATAAGAGACCGTTCCCGTGGTCGTACGTTTACATGTTTCGTTTTCAACTTCGATCACGGCGTCCGGATCGGCGAACTCGGTGGAAAATACGACGGGAATCCCCTTGCTTACGCCTAGAGGACGCAACCGTTTCCGCACCGCTTTCGCAAGGGCGCAATTGATTGTCTTGGAGATATCCGCAATCCGTACCAAGGACGGGTCTACCTTAGCGCCCGCCCCCATGGAGGACACGATGGGTATCTTATGGATATAAGCCTGGTACATGAGGAATACTTTGGGACTTAGGGAATCGATGGCATCTACCACGAAATCGAGAGGGGCCGATAGGAGTACCTCCTCCGTCCGTTCGTCTCGCAGGAATTCATTTAGGACGGTTAGTTGCAACTGGGGATTGATATCGAGCAAACGCTTGGCTACGACCTCGGCTTTCGGCATCCCTAGGGTGGAATGAAGGGCGGGCAATTGGCGGTTGATATTACTCTCGTTTACCGTATCGGCGTCTATGATTGTCATCTTTCCTACTCCGGCCCGGCAAATCTGCTCGGCGGCATAAGCTCCCACACCTCCTAACCCAACTACCAATACATGGCTACGGGATAAGCGCTCCATACGCTCGGCTCCAAACAAAAGTTCCGTCCGTGTATTCCAATTGTAACTCATTTATATACTTTTGAGGACAAAAGTAATCAATTGTTCCGGTTCCTCCAATACTTGCTTTTATCCGAAAGCTTTGTGTCTTGTTACTGCACGGGCGTTGCAGTATTACTGCATCAGCCTTGCAGTACCACTGCAACCCGGGTTGCAGTGGGTGGATTGCGTCAGATGGGTTGAATATGAAAGACCGATCCTCCGTCGGAGGCCAGCGGAAGGGTGATTTTATCCCTGTAGGTGATCTCCTTAACCTCTTTTACGAGTTTGTTCGAGTCTATATTCGTATCTTCAGCATCTTTATAGATCGTTATCTTATATTTCTTGTCCTTATCCAAGAACTTGAGGTCTACATCGATACTGCGTGCTTGGCTGTTATTGATCGTACCGACAAACCAATCCTCTCCCTTTTTGCGGGCGATCGTTACGTATTCATTGACGGAAGCGTTCGGAACGACTGTTTGGTCCCAAGTCGTAGGCACGGCTTTCAGGAACTCGAATCCCGGTTGTCCCTCGTAAGCCTCCGGCGTATCGCAAATCATGCCGAGATAGCTCTCTAATACCACGTACATCGCTAACATATGGCAACGGGTACTCATTACGTAAGGGTTACGTTCTTGGTTCTTGAACTTATCCCTTGGCAAAGAGCGGAAACCACCTAAATGATAATCTGTCGCTCCCGCTAATAAACGGGTAAAAGGCATATGGATGTCATGATCCGCATCGGTATCCTTGTCCCATTTACAATGCTCATAATTAAGCGTACCCTCGCGGGTGAACTCATTGGGATAGGTACGGTTCAATCCAGACGGCTTGCAAGCTCCGTGGAATTGCACGAATAGATGATGCTTGGCCGCCTTCGCCAAGAACTCTTCTTGGATGCGGATCATCTCTTGATCGTCTCGATCCATGAAATCGATCATCATGCCGGCGATTCCCCATTTCTCGAATTGGGCGAAAGCCTCGTCTATCTTCGCGTACAGAGGTTTCCAGTTGGTCCATAAATGGATACGTACGCCTTGGCTCTTGGCGTAATCGCAAATCTCCTGCATATTGAGGCTCGGAACGACTTTCAAGATGTCCGCTTTCGGGCCCGGAGAACCGAATCCGGCTCCATCCTCGTCATACCAAGCTTGCTCGGCGTTCCCGTAGATCGAGTGATAATCCAATCCGTTACGGGCTACGAAATCAATGTAATATTTATTCGTGGGTAAATTGTTTCCGCCAAGGAAAGTCGTATCCGGAACGACATTTCCGTTCCACCACGTAAAAGTAGTCTTACCCGGCTTAATCCAAGACGTATCCTCTATCTTACAAGGCTCATTGAGATTCGTAAGGATATTGGACGCTATCAAGGAACCGATTTGATCGCTGATCATCAAGACCCGCCAAGGGGATTGATGGGGTAGGGATGCCTCTACCTTGATACGCTCTTGTCCCAGTTTAGGTGATAGTTTCCCGAGAAGAGCCCCGTTTTCTTTCCATAGGTACATACCGGCGTAATCACGAACCGCCGCCTCGGTAATCGCCATATAAACATGGTTCGGGAAAGAGAACAGGGCGGGCATATCCATCAATCGTTTATTATCCATGTCGGCATAATCCGTGACCGTATATTTACCTTCGTGGGAACTTTGGTAGTTGGGGAGGAATAAAGTGGTTACGCTCGGGTTACCTTGTAGGTTGAAGCTGGTTCCCTCGTCATACATGATATACGAATCCCATCCTTTTTGCTTCGGAAACTCATAGCGGAAGGCGATACCGTCATCGAAAGCCCTTACGACCAGATTAATCTTGCGAAAAGGCTGAACGGTTTCCTCTAGCGGGATGATTACCTCTTTGGAAAGGCTATGTATATGTTTCGCCTTACCGACGATCAGCTCATAGGTCTCTTCTTTCGTGCTGAACACCGGCCTGCTCATCTTCAGCTTCTCGCCAAATGCCCCGTTATCGAATGTCAATGTCAGCGGGGAGTCTTGGATCAGCATTTGCTTATTGAACTCTATGTTATATACCGGACTTTTTTCCGTTAGGGCCAGCGAGAACTTGATCTTGCCATTCGGCGAGGTCAATCGTACGTTCTTGTTCGCATAGATAGAAAGGCTGAGTAGCGTGAAAAATAAGATTAAGTAGATAGATTCTTTTTTCATGGATACTGATTTTATGTTTCAAAGATAATGCTTACTAATTAAAATTCCCTCTTTCTTTTGAGGGAATTCATCTAGTTGTAGAGACGGGGCGTGCCCCGTCTCTACAATTAGGGGAGTTTAATTAGGTGTATTTTGGGGGTGGATGAGTTGCTTCAGCAAATCTTTAAGATGAATCGTTTCATTCTTGACCAATGGATGGGCCCAATAGGAAATGCTTAAGATATAACCGAGCGTGATAAACAAGAAGAACATAGAGTAACGTAGCCCGATCAGATCTCCAAGTCCACCAATGATGAACGGAATCAATGCCCCACCGAAAATACCCGTACACAGGATACCGGAAAAAGCCCCATGATGCTTATCCACGGAGTTAAGGGCTAAGGCGAATATCACCGAAAACATGATCGAGATCGAGAAGCCGCAACAAGCGAAAGCGATAATCGCTACTTGCGTAGGACCGAAGAGCGCTATCGCTAAATTAAGGATCGCTATCATCGAGAAGATACGTAACATCAGCTTTGAGTCGATTAACTTAACGATCACCAATCCCAACAAGCAACCGATGGACATCAATCCCCAGAACCAAGCAACCGTAGTAGCCCCGGCTCCTTCCGGGCTGACCCCATGATACATATTCAAGAAAAGGCTCATCCAATTCGCCAATCCTTGCTCGGTTCCCACATAAGCGATAATCCCTAAGAAATAGAATATAACTTGTTTTTGCCTGAGCAATTCCTTATAATTTTGTATCGTTCCCGCCTTCTCATCTTCCTTTAATTCTACTTTCGGGAATTTGACATAAGAGATAACCACTAACATGATGACAAAAACAATCGTAAAGATAAAATAGAGCGAGCTCCAAGGTAAGCTCTCCGGCGTTATCCCTTTGAGGAAACGGATGAAGAAGTCGTTTGCCGAATCCTCACCGGTTAATTTCCGCATAAGTCCGGCCAAGACGAACGGGCTCATGAAAGAAGCGGCCCCGAATACGATCTGGGCCAATACCTGATTAAAGGCATATTTTTTCTCTCCACCCGCCTCACGCATCAAAGGCAATATGATCACCTGTAGCATCGCCATGCCCAGACCGATAGCGAAAAGGGAAGTTAATACGATAGGGTAGGTCGGGAACATGACGAAAAGCCCCGCACCCAAAAATGCCAGACTGAAAGCGATCAATAAGGAAATCTTTCCCCCGAAACGCTCGATGATCATTCCTGCCGGGATCGACATGATGCCATATGCCAAGAAAAATGAGAACGGTAAGAATGCGGCCAATGTCAGGCTCAGCCCAAAACTATCGATAATCATCGGTAGCATAGGGCCTAATATATTGGTAACAAAAGAAATGACAAACCAAATACACAAGATGAGGAGTACGATCCAATTATTCTTATTCATGATAGATAGATTCAATGATTAAACACCAATGCCGCCGCCCCGAGGCATCCGGCCTTATTTCCTAATCGGGCAAGCTCGATAGTCGTGAAGTACGAGGTTTCCTTCATCACGTATTTCCCGACCTGCTCCCGTATATTGTCAATGTAGAAATCTCCGGATTCCGAAATGCCTCCGCCGATAATCACCTTTTGCGGAGCGAAAATGTTGATAAGGCTCGCTACGCCTAGGGACAGATTCCGGAAATGATCCTCCATAGCGAGTACGGCCTCTTTCTCTTGAGCTTTATAGCGCTCTACTATATATTTTCCATCGATACGGGAAGGTATCTCCCGTCCGTTCTTCTCCAATAATTGCCGATATAAGGCGATCAACGCACTTACGGAAGCGTGTGCCTCTAGGCAACCGGACGCTCCGCAAGTACATTGATTCCCATTCAGACCATGAATAATTAAGTGCCCAAGTTCGGTGCCCCGGTTCCGGTAGCCGCCATAAAGCCGGCCGTTCAAGAACAAGGCGCCCCCTATGCCGGTACCCACCGTCAGGAAAACGATATCGGAGAGACCTTTAGCCGCCCCATATATCACCTCGCCCAACCCCATAAGGTTTGCGTCGTTGTCGATGAATACCGGTAGATTAAATTCCGCTAACGCAAGATCCAATTGTTGGTTATCTAGTTCAGGAAGATTATTGGCAAAGAGAACCACCCCATTATCTACTACGGAAGGTACACCTATGCCAATTCCGTAAATCCCCCAATCCCGGGAACGGGCGTAGTCTGTCATTTTCCGTACGATACTTTTTATGGTATCGGATAATGGGCGTGGATTCTCTTTTGATTGTGTGGTTTCCGACGATTCGTAAAGAATGTCGCCATTCTGGTTCACAAGAGTATATTTTATGCTTGTTCCTCCAATGTCTAATGCGATAGCGTATTTCATGATAATTGTAAAAGCTTAATTAGAACTATGCGCCGCTTCCCCGTCGATCAGGCAAATCACGTTCGGGTGCAGCCACAATAAGGAGGCCGGCAACTCCGTCGAGATCTTCTGTTCAAGGAAAGCTTGAGTAATCTCCCTTTTCTTTATCCCGTTGATAAGAAGGATAATCAGGCGTGACTGAAAGATATTCGCCATGCCCAATGTCAGTCCGTATCCCGGTTTCTCCGTATCCCCGGCGATCATGGGATGTTGCAAGGATTTCTGGGACAGATGAGCCACATGGCAATTCGTATGCAAGGAAGGAGCCGGCTCGTTCAAGGCGATATGGCCGTTCATCCCTATTCCTAATATACAAATGTCGATAGGGCCTTTTTGATCCAGTATCTGTTGGATCCGCTCACATTCCGCCTCAGGGTTCTCCGGATCGCTTTGGAACGCTATATACCGGTCTTCCGGGATTTGAAGCGGACCTACGAAATAGTTCCGTAGATACGACTCGCACGTACCCGGGTGGTCCATCGGGATTCCTCCCCATTCATCAAGCTTTAGTACCGTGAATTGGGAGAATAATTCCGGTTGGCGACCGGCTTCCTCTACCAGCAACTCATACATCCGGGTAGGAGAGCCCCCAGTGGCGGCACAAAGCGTAAGTGCCTTGTGCTGCCCTAACTCTGAGGTAACAATCTCTTTTGCCTTAAGGCTTAATGCCTCATAAGATTGACAAATCTCTATTCTCATACGATTTTAGAGCTCTTTGATTCGGATATTGCGGAAGCAAACACCATAACCGTGATCTTGCATACCGATGTAACCCGGTTGTTTTCCGCATTGTAGCATCAAGTCGTAAGCTTCCGGGCATTTCTCCGGACTCGTGCTGAACTTGCTGAACTTACTATGATCCACTAACGCGCGCCATACCGGTGTACCGAACTGGAATTCCAGCACTTTCACGTCGTTCATGTAATGGATCACGCGTTGGTTATAGACAACGATTCTCGTCTTGTTCCAGTTTCCGTACGGTTTTACGGGTTGTGGATCCGGCATAATCATGTCATATACGGCACCGGCCTGACGGTTACCGTCGCAACCTTCCCATGCGTCCGGCATATTCTCGTTGTCGAGTAACTGATATTCTGGGCTGGAGTAATAAATAGGTGTACCCTCAATTTCTTGCGCTGTATAGAAGATACCGCTATTACCGGCCTTGTCGATCTTCCATTCGATCTCGAAAACGAAATTTTTGAACTTCTTGTCGTAGATCAAGTCGCCGAAGCCCGTGTCTGCCTTATTGTCGCTACCTTTATAGGTGATCGATCCGTCTTCAACCACCCAACCTTGGGGTACATCCTGACGGCAATAGCCGCGCCATCCGTTCAAGGTCTTGCCGTCGAACATCGTGATCCACTCGCCTCCCGTAGGGATACCGTCGCTATCAAGGGCTTGGGTTTGGGCGGTTTGCGTTCCGGCATCGTTGGTATTACCGCCGGAGGTACATGACAAGGCCGATGCGAATAAGGCTACGGCCATAATACTGCTATAAATCTTTTTCATCGCTATTATGAATGTTTGTTGTTTGTTAGAAACTTGTTAGATAATTATTAGGAATTTGTTAGGTTCCTGTTAGGTTACCGTTAGATTCCTGTTAGCTTTTATAACTTCAGGTCTTCCCATCCATCGCGGTATTTCCGCTTGATGAATTGGTTCGCCTGCTCGAAATTGGTGATACGCATATTCGCTCCATCCCATAGGAAAGTCTTGTTTCTTCCCGGATAGATGAAGCCTTCACGCTCTCCGTAGATCGAGTCGTTATGTTTCACTTGTTCCCGGATATTATGGCTCCGTAAGATCAAGTTACCCATCAATACGGTCTCCGTCAACGGACCGGCGTATCCTTCGAACGGAGATTCTACGTCCGCCTTGTCGTACCCTGCGATACAAGAGTCGATCCATGCCCAATAGTGGCCATTCGTACCCCCTTCGATACGTTTATATTTATGAGGAATGTTCACGTCTTTGTCGAATAAAGGTTTCTTGTTCGCCTTTACCCCCTTCGGCCAGAATCTTGGATCGGAACCACCCCAGCCGCAAGAAGCCATACCTTTCGTACCTACGAATACGGTTGCGCCTTCCACGTCCATCATATCCAAGTCTCCCATCGTGCAGGTCATATCGGCATCTGGGTCGATCTCCTCGAAACGTTCTGGCATGATACCGCCGTCCATCCAATATAGGCTCAAGTCGCTTCCGTCTTTCTTCTTGAATTTATAACGGATCGAGCTGGCTACCGGGCAACTTTCAGGATAATAGGCTTCTTCGAAGATTCCGGAGTAAACATTGGTCGTGCTGCAAGAAACCTCGGTCGGATAGCCTAATTGAAGCAATTTGAATGGAGGGCCGATGATGTGGCAACCCATATCTCCAAGAGCGCCTGTACCGAAACGCCACCAACCACGCCAGTTGAACGGAACCAAATTATCCACATAGTCTACATACTCCGCTGTTCCTAACCATAAATCCCAATTCAAGCCTTTAGGAACAGGCGGTTTCTGGTTCGACCAAGGAATACCTTGCGGCCATACGGGGCGGTTGGTCCAGCAATATACTTTCTGGATGTCACCCAACAGATCTGCCTCGAGCCATTCACGAAGGGTACGCATACCGTCGCAAGAGTTACCTTGGTCACCCATCTGGGTCACGACCTTATATTTCTTGGCAGCCTCGGTAAGGATACGTGCCTCGTAAATATCGTGCGCGATCGGTTTTTGCAGATATACGTGCTTACCCATCCGCATAGCGCCGAAAGCTTGGATCGCATGGTTATGATCCGGGGTGGAGATACATACGGCATCGAAGTTCTTGCCTTCCTTCTCGTACATCTCACGGAAGTCGTTGAAATACTTCGCCTTCGGGTAGGTCTTGCGAGCGTCGACAGACTGACGGTCATCCACGTCGCACAGACAGGTGATCGCCGCGTTCTTATGCGGCGTATTCATTAAGCTACCCAAATCGGCGGCTCCCATACCGCCGCAGCCTATTTTCGCGATATAAAGCTTATCGCTGGGAGCTACATGTCCTAATCCCGCTACGGTAAAGCTGGGCAGGATCGTAAGGGCGGCAGCGCCTGTGGCTGCCATCCCAAGGAATTCCCTTCTAGAGATTCCAGTTGGACTGGATTGTTTATTTACCTCTTTCATAAATTTGTTCATATTATGATTAATAATTGAATTGGGGTCTAAAGAATTGATATTAAAAACAGACTGATATGATTAGAATGCCGGATATCCCGGGTTCTGAACCAAATTATTGTTCTTCTGCCAAGCCTTGAACGGGATCGGGAAGATCTTACGATATTCCGGAGTCTGTTTCGGCTTCATATATCTCGGTTTCAGATAAGTCCCGAAGCGGATCATATCTTGGCGGCGGACAAATTCGAATGCCAACTCATAACCACGCTCGTTATAAATATCATCTAATGTCACGCTCGTGTAATTATGATCGGAATTACCATAAGCCCTTTCCCGGATAGCGTTTACCAGACGAGTAGCTTCACCGAGATCCCCGCCCATGCGAACCAAGGCTTCCGCTTTCATCAGGTATACATCGGCCAGACGGAAAATAGCGATATCGTTCTCCATATTGGTATTTTGCATGCCTTTCTCATATACCCACTTATTGATACGTGCGCCGTCTTCTTGGTGAACCTCGCCCCACGGGGTTAAGTTACCGTCCGCATCGGTTTTCTCTGTTCCCGCTACTACATTTAAGTCGATCGTATGGATCAAGTCATGTCCTAGGGTCGTTTTCAAAATCTCTCCCGTGCTAGGGTCGATCATCGGGCCGATCAAGAACGAACCTTCGTAACGAGGATCTTCCGTATCAAATGTACGAACAAAATCCGGTTGGGCGTTGATACCGTTCCACATACCGCCGGTGAAACCTAATACATCGGGATCCAGATAATGTAATGTCCAAAGATGGATAGAGTTGCCCCACTCATCGGATGCCTTGTAGCAGATCGGGAGAATGATCTCTCGTGATACCTCGTTATGAACCTCGAAATTGGTTTTCCAATTCGGTTCGATGATATATTCGAGTTTCATGATCTCGTCGCACTGCTCCACAACACCTTTCCAGTTCGGTTCACCGATCCATTCCTCGGCGTTGAGGTACATCTTCGCCAATACCATGCGGGCTGCACCTTGCGTAAACTTACCGTAGCTGGCATCTGATACATCGGAGCGCAAGTTCGGGATGATCTCGGTTAATTCCTTAACCACATATTTATAAATGTCCGCACGGCTTGTGCTGGAGGGTAAGGAGGTATCCTCAAAATCTGTCACTAGTGGAGCGTTACCGAAGATATCTACGATTACATAATACCAGAAAGCGCGTAATCCTCTTAACTCGGACAAGTATTGAAGCTTAAGCTCATCGCTCATGGCTTCGCTTTTCTCTATAATATTATATACGGAGTTAACCGTAGTTAGGCCTCCCGTACAATAATCCCAGCAATTTTCTACAGAGTAAGAGTTCGGTTTCCAGCTATGCATACATTGTTCCATATACTGTCCACCGTCCCACCAGTCACCACCTACACGTGTCGGTGCCATCAAGATATCGGCTGTCATATCGGCCGCCCCCCAAGGACCGTCGTAGGCTAGCATATTTTTCAAAGATTGATATGCCGGAGCCATGATTGCGTTGATCTGCTTTTCCGTTGTCCCGAATTCGTCGGTAGGAAGTTTGTCGTATACGTTCTCGTCCAAATCCATGCAAGAGACAAGCGCTACCGGAGCGAGTACGGCACATATTATATTTTTGAATAATCTTTTCATGATCGTTACTGTTTATGTATTAGAAATTCAAGTTTAATCCAACAGAGAATGTGCGTGCCTTCGGATAAAATTCACGAGGTTCTACACCCGGGGTTAAACCGTCTCCTGAATCCATAGGGACTTCGGGATCAAGACCTTTATATTTCGTGATAACGAATAGGTTTTGTGCCGTGAAATAAACACGGATACCGTTCAAAGCTTTGATCTTATAACCTAAAGTCAAGTTGTCGAGACGCATAAAAGATCCTTTCTCTAAATAATAGTTGGAGAATCTAGGAGTTTCGCTTAACGTATAGGTCAATGGATCGTCCAGCGCATTCGTTCCCGGCAGGAATCCGGATTGAGCGTATGCCATGCGGGTCGCGTTCAATATATCATTACCGATCGTTCCACGCAAGAAGAATGATAAGTCAAAATTCTTGTAACGGAAAGAGTTGGTGATACCGTAAGTCAATTTCGGCTGTGCGGAACCGATGTAGTCGTAATCCGCCGGATCGGAAATCTCGCCGTCGCCGTCTTTATCTACCAAGATATATCTACCGTTCTCGTCAATACCGTTACAAACCAAGCCATAGAATTGTCCGATAGGACGTCCTTCTTCCAATACGTGCGTACCTCTAGAGCTTCCACCCCGGATGAATACGTCACCTAATAAGATCTTATCCATCGTGAATACATCGTTGGATAAACGAGTTACCTCATTTTCATTGTGAGCCAAGTTCAAGGAAATGTTCCAGTCGAAATCCTTTGTGCGGATAGCGTCTGCGTTCAAACTCAACTCGATACCCGTATTACGCATATCACCTACGTTTGCCATGATCTTATTATATAAATAAGGAGGGGTTGGTACCGGATAGGTATAAAGCATGTCAGAGGTCTTTTTGTTATACCATTCGATACGACCTCCTAGGCGGCTATCCAATACGGAGAAATCAAGTCCGATGTTCAACATCGCTGTTTGTTCCCATTTTAGGTCCGGATTGGCGTTCTGGCTGATCTTATAAGAAGGCAACCAAGAACCGGTATCATAATATACACCATCTGTGCCGTAAAGCTCGAGGGTTTTGTAGGGGTCCAATCCTGTTTGATTACCAGTGATACCATAACCGACACTTAACTTTAAGTCGTTAAGCCAGTTTACTTTTTCCATGAATGACTCTTGGGTGATATTCCAACCCACGGAAACGGAAGGGAAGGTACCCCATTTGTTATTCGTTCCAAATTTAGAAGAACCATCCCGGCGTACGGTAGCTGTCAACATATATTTCTCATTGAAGCTATAATTGGCTCTTGCGTATAAAGAGATCAGGCGACTTTGCCATTTTTGAGACTCTGCGTCTCCCGGATTCAGATTTTGTCCTGCGGCTAAATTGTTAGCACCTAATAAATCAGTGACGAAACCACGGGTCTGTACGTGAGTCTCCTCATAATTCTCTTCTTCCCAAGAATAACCGATCAAGGCATTGATCTTATGCTTATTGAACTCTGCCGAGTAATTGGCGGTCCATTCCATCAAATCCTTATCACGCAATCTCGACCAACGTTCGGCCTTACCGCCATCGTTGTAGCCGGCTTGAGACTCGATGCTACTGTATTTACTCTCATCTTCCGTGTTCCGGCTTTTAGCTAAAAGAACTTTAGCCTCTAAGCCATCGATAATTGTATAACCGACATCAGCGGTTCCATAGAAATTATTGATGCGGTTCTTATGTGTATTCTCTTTCTGGTTACGTACCGGGTTTCCTTGGTCGTATTCACGTGTGTCGAACCAAGATCCATCCTCTAGCTTAACCGGACGTACGGGAATCATATTGTAGGCAAGCAAGAAGTTTGTCGTATTTGTCGGTGCGTTATCCGTAACGGTAGCCACGCCGGTGATGCTTACTTTCAAACGATCCTCCAGCGCACGTTGGGAGAATTGGAAACGGGCGTTGTAACGGTTCATGGAGTTATCGCGTGCGATACCTTCACGTTGCATATAAGAAAGGGAACCTCTATAGTTATGGTGTGAACCACCTCCTGATAAAGACACGGCATGATCCTGTTGGAAACCGATTCTCGTGATCTCGTCGAACCAATCCGTGTTCGCTCCCATGTCAAAATCCTTACCATCCTTACCCGGGGTAGAGGAAGTATAGCTACGCCATTGGTCCGCCGTCAGCAGATTCGGCTTGTTGGCCAAGGTAGATACACCGAACGCTCCATTATAAGCGATGGTCGGTTTGCTGGCGTAACCTTTCTTCGTAGTGATAAGGATAACACCACCCGCTGAACGGGAACCATAGATAGCGGCTGAAGACGCATCTTTCAAGATAGAGATAGATTCGATATCCTGCGGATTAACCGTAGACATGTCCATGCCCGGTACATTATCGATAACAACCAACGGACCTTGGTCCTTTTGCAAGGTTGACATACCTCTTAATTGAATCGTCGAGTTGCCCGTTACGTCGCCGGAACCCGTATTGATCGTTAAACCTGCCACCTTACCTTGTAACAAATCCGCTGCGTTACGAGTCAGACCTTGGTTGAAATCCTCAGCGGTCACATTGGTGATAGAACCGGTAATCTCACGTTTTGTCTGTGTACCGTAACCTACTACGACTACCTCGTCCAGTTTTTGAGTGTCCTCTTTCAGGTTTACATTGATCTCGTTTTTGCCGCCTACCGGTTGCAACTGTGTCATGTAACCGATATAGGAAAACTCAAGGGTCGCGTTTGAGGATACTTCCATCATGTATTTACCGTCCAGATCCGTAATCGTACCGTTGGTCGTGCCTTTCTCGACAACGTTAGCGCCGATAATAGCGTTTCCTTCCGCATCTTTAACGACACCGGTAATACGTTTTTTAGTTTGCTGGGCGACAATGTTTTTATTAAATACATTGATATTCCGTCCTTCGATCGAATATTTCAAACTCGTGTTGCGTAGTGCTTGCGATAAGATATTTTCTATGGACTTATCGGTTGCGTTCACGCTCACTTTTACGTTCTTTACGTCAGAATCCACATAGAAGAATAAGAAATCGCTTTGTTTTTCTATAATAGCGAATAGATCGGTTAGCGGGGCCTGATCTGTCTTCACGGAAATCGTTACAGATTGTGAATAGGAATTAGTCGCTACCGCTTGGAACAGTGTCAAGAAAAGTAAAATAAAGGACATTTTTAGGACCGAGAGCATTTTTTTTAAGTCTTTGGACCTAAAAGACCTATAATACGAAACATTTTCCATATTTTTGTACTGATAAAAGGTTGATAATATGCGTCTGCCACAAAATTTGGTCGTGGAGTAGCAGAAGCAGGAATTAATTCTTTTTAATGGGGCCGGCTGTATTTTTGCAGCCGGTTTTGTTTTTTTGAAAG
The DNA here is from genome assembly GCF_003635425.1 of Parabacteroides sp. AF27-14. Lineage (NCBI taxonomy): Bacteria > Pseudomonadati > Bacteroidota > Bacteroidia > Bacteroidales > Tannerellaceae > Parabacteroides > Parabacteroides sp. AF27-14. The sequence goes on along the minus strand of NZ_QTLZ01000001.1, from coordinate 421,075 downwards.
ATATGATCCGTGTTATCTCATAGGCATTGCTTGTTTTTTTAAGATGTGTTGATATTTTTATTTTATTGAATATAGTAAGTTCCATCTCTTTGTGACCATTTGATCGGCAAACTGCGAGATATTACTTGTAAAATCTCCTTTAAAGATTGATCCTCGCTGAATGTTCCGGATACAGTGACATTCGGGTCCAGCAATCTCTTGTTTTCTATATGGATCGGGATCTCGTATCTTTTCTCAAGCTCATTCAGCAAGGTACAAAGCGCTATTGATTTATACTTTAGCAAGCCGTCTTTCCATGCCAGATTTTCTTTTGCGTTGACGGATTGGATATCAATCTTGTTCGTTGAACGGATGAATGTAAGTTGCTGGTTGGGAGCGAGTAAGACTTGTTGTGTCGGGCTTTCGAAACGGATAGACCCTTCCAGCAGGACGGCTGTGATCTGATCCTTCCCTTTATCGGCTTTTACACTAAAGGTCGTTCCTAATACCCGTATGGAGGCATTTCCCATATCGACGATGAAAGGTCTTTCCGGATTTTTCGCCACCTCGAAATAGGCTTCTCCTTCCAAATTAACCTTTCGCTGATCCGTACCGTATGCGTCAGAGTAGGTAAAGCGACTATTCCGGTTCAAAATGATCTTCGTACCATCATCCAATGTAAAATGAGATTTATTTTTATCGGTTATATAGGTATAGAATTGCTGAACCTTCCCTTCCCGGGTATTTAAGTGCGTCGTAGCGAAAAACAGAACAAGAAAGGCGATTGCCGCCGCAATGGGAGTAGCGATGAAACGGATCAGCCTCAATCTCTTTTGCCTGCTTTGATCGTCGATCTTCTTTCTCAAATTATCGAGGGACACATTAGGCATTAAGGAATGGCTGAACGAGACTTCCGCATCCCAATAACTCTTTAGCAACCGAAATTCTTTTTTGTTCTTTTCGTCTGCGTTCAGCCATTCGCTCAGCGAAAGAAAATCTTCCGAGGAGCTGTTGCCACTTAATATCCTTGTGATAATATGATCTATGCTATTCTCCATTTTAAGTTGTTTCTATACTAATAGTCGCAACCAAATTTGAAAACCCTTAGTGGGAGCATAGATTTTTTACTTATTTTTTTCGTAGCTCATACACGAGTTCTTTGTATTCGGGGATCGCGTTGAATGAGGGGCATTGTTTGATCCATTCATCCGGCGAGATCGTCCCGTCTCCGTTTAAGTCCTCCGAGAGATCCCGGTGCCCACAGACCCATGAGCCGGGAAAGCAGATTAAGAGATGCCGGATCAAACGTAACAACGAGGTCTTTTGAGCCTGTGTGCGGGTATCCCGTGGCTGTCCGGTGATGTCCAGTCCACCCTCGTAGCAAATCCCGATGCTGTGTTTGTTGTGTCCTCTCGCATGAGCCGGAATTTGCTCTAGCGGGCGCAGGTTCACCACTTCTCCCGATTTACGGATGTAGAAGTTGTAACCGGCACGGAGGAATCCCCGTGCCTTGTGGTCACTCTCCAGTTGCTTCGGGCTATAGTCCGTATTCTCACGGGTTGCCGAGCAATGAATCACGATCAGGTCAATTTTTCTCATATCTCGTCCGGGCTTTCGCTATCAGAACCTGCGCTCTTTTTCGTAACCTCCAGAGGCTCGAAATTCACCTCATTGCGGGTAGTCCGCAGGGCCGAGCCCGGGAAAAAGATAATACGTGCCCCCTTTATCTTGGTGGCGTCGAAGTCCTCGGGCGTATTCGTTCCTTCGGAGTTAATAGACATACGGAAGTTTCCAAATTCTCCCAATTGCACCACGTTGCCGGAGGAAAGTTCCAGATCCATCGCCCAGTTTAATGAATCGAGCACCGCTTTCACGTCCGCCGACGAAAGCGTGGAGCGAGAGCAAATCAGTTTACATAATTTGTTGAGGTCCGAAGTCCCCGACGTTTTAGCGATCGCGTAGTTTTTTACTGAGTCTTTCTCTGCGCCGTTCAATACCTTACGCTTTACTACTTTAAATTTCACTGCCATAATTTTAAATTTTAAAAGGTTAATTACTAATGACAATGCAAAGATAGACCCTCTGAAAAACGGGAATCGGCGAGTGTCGGTGAGTGTCGGGATATGTAAGTAGTAGTCGGTTTACTTGTTATTCTGGTATTTTATTACGTAATTTGCGTTACGTGAATTGCGTAATGCAAATAAGGTGCTGAATATGAATAATCCTTTTTTAATAGTTGGTTATCAAGGTCCAGAATATTTTTGTGATCGGGAGAAAGAGACAGAAGTGATTTTATCCGCTCTTCATAATGGGAGAAATATCACGTTGGTAAGCCCTCGCCGTATGGGAAAGACCGGTTTGATCAAGAATGTTTTTTATACGCTACAAGAAAAGGAGAAGAATGCCAAGTGCTTCTACTTAGATATTTTCTCTACTCAAAATTTGCGTGAGTTTGTCGCTTTGTTGGGAAGGGAGATCTTAGGTAAGCTGGATAGTCTCTCTCAATCTACGCTGAAGACCTTGCTTTCTTTTTTTAAGAGTTGCCGTCCCGTGATAACAATGGATGAGTTATCGGGCATTCCGTCTGTATCCTTGGATATCGTCCCTTCGAAAGAGGAGGAGACGCTGAAGGAGATTTTCGACTACTTGCGGCAGTCTGGAAGAGAATGTTATCTGGCTATTGACGAGTTCCAGCAAATCATGGAATATCCGGAGAAAGGGGTGGAAGGCCTATTGCGTTCTTATATTCAATTTTTGCCGAATGTTCATTTTATCTTTTCGGGGAGTAAAAAGCACTTGATGGAATATATATTCTTCTCAATCAAGCGCCCCTTCTATCAATCCACCCAGAAATTATTTTTAGACAAGATCAGCAAGGAGGTGTATTTTTCCTTTGCCCATTCTTTCTTCGAGAAGGAAGGGAAGGAGCTTCCGGAAGAAATATTTGATAAGGTGTACACATGGGTAGATGGGCATACTTGGTATGTGCAATATCTTTTGAACCGTCTCTTCGCTTTACCGGAAAAAACACTTTCTCCGGAGCTTCTTGATTCTCTCATGATGGAGATCTTACGGGAAGAAGAATATACCTACCAGACTTATTTCCAATTGTTGACATTTAATCAAATCCAGCTATTGAAAGCGATCGCCAAGGAAGGGATCGTCCGGGAGGTCAATGCTGCCGCCTTCATCAAAAAGTATGATTTGAAGGCGGTGAGTAGCGTGAATACTTCCTTAAGGATATTAATAGATAAGGAGTTTATATTGAGGCAACCGGATGGGTATATCGTGTATGATAGGTTCATGTCTATTTGGCTCAGCCGGATATGACAACGGATGAAAAATATTTAGTTGACACAGTTCGCTCGTACTACCAAAAATTATTCCATTAATATTATGATGGGATTATCTTCTTTGCCCAAATGCCAAAATATTTGTTCTCTTTTTTCTACACAACACGATCAGTTGATTTGTGTCTTCTCCCCAACTTTCGAACTGTTTTTGCAAGGTAGGGGATAGGGTGCGTTTCTTATCCTTTATCCATTGCGCTAGGTCGAACCATTCCATGGTCGTAATGTATAGGTCGTTAGTACTCCAACGAGGCCAGAAATTGGGGCCACCTAAAATATCGTCGGTGATTTTCATCCCGTCCTCATTTTTCACAACAAAACCCTCCCTCTCTTTTTTATCGTAAATCACGAATTTGTAATCATTCTCATTCTCTCCCCGTTGAGTCTGCTTTTGCCTGACTGCGGTGAAAAAGAAGTAACGATCGTCTTCCTCCAATCTTGGTATATTCCAATAATTAATCGCATTTTTGTTATATGCGTCCTCGGAATACCAAGCCTCGTACTCTATGGGCATCTGGTATTTACCCATATCTAGATAGAGATAAGGTCTCCATTTTGTTCCCGATAACTGATATACGGTATCTCTTGACGAGCGGGTTTTCATATAAACATTCTCTTTATATTTCGAGAATTCTCTCAATTCAGAGGAGGAGACAAAAGAAAATCCCTCGTTGAGACTCTCTATCCCATAATTCGGATTGGGCATGACAGTAACGGTATCACCCGCTAAACTCAATGCGCAAGCCATATATTTATCTATATGCATACAAAGATTACAAGTCCATAATACAGAATCCACAAAGACTATATTAAAAAAGTAATCATTAATTTTCTCCTTCCGAAGAAAATTTCCATCGTAATCATAATATAAGATCTGTTGCGTATCCGCATGGATGATCTCTTTTCGAGTAGGATTTATATCTATGCCTAGAATATAGAGATATTCGTCGGGTCCTTGTCCTTGACGGCCTATCTGTTTAACGAATTCACCGGTTCTTGTAAATTTGTAAATTCCTTGCCTTGTGTGAATCAACCAGAAATTATCACCGCAGACAATGTTTAAGATGCGGGAGATTACGATATCATGTGGAGTCTTCAACTCTAAATACTCAATGGTATCGGCTATCTCGGAGATTTTCATCTTTTGCTCTGTCTCTATGCATCGCTCGAAAAGTATGGTTCGCAACTTATCCGGATTCTCTGGGTTTCGATTGCATCCTACCGTTAAAAGTATGCATATCGCTGAGATTGTGATTATGGCTTTCATGTTTCTTTTATTTTGTTTTCAATTTTCCTATAAAGACGATACAATTATCATCATCGGTAATTCGATTATTCAACTCTTTTACTTTTCTCAACACCTCCGGAGATAGTTTTTGATTGGAAATCAAAACTTTTTCCAATTGCTCTTTTAATGCGTAAGGTTCCATGATCGCAGTGAAATAACCTCGATTGAAGGACGGATTGGTAGGCCCATCTATATTCCCTAGCATATTCCATTTCAAATTCACGAAACAACCTTTAAGGCTTTGTTTGTCTACTAGGATTTTCGGGAAACGGGGTAACTCATTATTCCAAGAGGTTTGCGTATACCAAGTGACTAGAAAGTGATTGGGCAGCTCCGTGAAATAATGGCAGATCGGCTCATGACCCGTATGCATCGTAAAAACAGGGTGTAGCGTATTCGAGTCTATGTCATAATGATAAAGTGTGTCTTGCGAGGCTATACAATTATGAAGATAGAAGTCGGAAGCGTTGGTATTCAAGGACTCCCGTGCCTCATAATCGTAAGTGCTTGGGATCAACATGAATTGGTCGGAGACCGGATATTCTTGGATGATATTGCCTTCGAAATCCTGTGTCCAGATCAATGCGGTGGGAGTTCCCTGAAAAGGTATGCACATGACGGTTACTGTTTTTTTCTCGTCATTGATAACAAATCGTCCTTTATGGGTTATATAGGCCAGAGGAATGTGTTTTTGTGGCTGCCCGTCGAGGTCAAACACTAATATCTTAGAGGCACGAATCTCCATTAGATAGATTTTATTATTATTTTCATCTAAATACTGATCATAAATAGATAAGTTATATTCATCCGGCCCTTGTCCTTGGGAGGAGATCTTTCTGATGAAATCCCCATTACGGTTATAGAGCTTACAGGAAGAGCCTGCCCTAAAAGATTTCACTAAAATATAATGGTCACTCACGGCTATATGGGTATCTTGTCCTGCGGCGGTCAGTGCGTCTTCCGAATTTTCTAGGCGAATAACTTGAAAGGAAGATAGCAAGGAGCTTAATGGTAAATTGAATGTATCCTTTACGGAAGAAAAGTCTAAATTAGTCACCGGATCTCCTTGCAGATTAATAACCTGTGCTATGACCGGGCAATTATCCAAGGTCAACTTTCTGGATACATTTGTCTCTTTATTTCCGCATGAGGAAACAACCGTTAGTAACGTGATCGATACGTAATATATGATTTTATTCATGCGTTTTATTATTTAAACAATGAATATTACACAAGTTGAATCATTCCATGAAAATGGAATGATGATTTGTGTTTACAGAGTCCTCACGACAAACATATACTTCTTCCTGTATATAAGCAAATAATATCTCCGATATTTTCGTAAAGGTGTTGTCTAGCATTTATTGAGGCTCTTTTTGTTGGTAGTAAAGCCCTCTATGTTCACCTCAGATCGTTCCAATGCCTTATCCGGATGACGGCATCCTTCGTGTTGGCGTGATTCCCTATGACCACCAGCTGATGAATTGTTTTCCATCACTGTTGATATTTTTTTACTTTTTAGATTTCACCAACATTACCACCCGATTGTCATCCTCTTCCAATGTCGCGGCCACTTCTTTTAGTTTGCCTTTCAACTTTCCCTTTTGATAGTCCCGGCAAAGATCGAAAGCGTTCAGGGTAGCCCATGATTCACCTTGGGCATTGATAGGGGTCAGCATAACCATATAGAATTCATTTTTAGAAGTATAATCTCCATTGTATATAATATACCTAGAAAACTCCTTTTCTTGGGTATCATACACAAAGTAGGTTTTAGGGAATCCTTCTTCTTTCCTGAAATCATATACGTTTTTTATACCTTCCATGAAATAATAGCGATTGGATATCAACCTCGGAATCAAGAACACTTCCGGATCCATGGTATGGATAGGTGGCGTTCGTGCGATAAACGGACGTAAACTGCAATCGGGCATCAATGTGTAGATCGTATCTGATGAGGGTTCTAATAGAATCCAATTACCATTAAACGGAGTGATTCTGCTGTAAGATCCCGGTCCGGCAGCTCTTGTACTATTTTCCATCCGTAAGACTTGAAAAAAGTACTTCTTCTCTTTAAAGGAAGGTCTTATTTCCTTGGTTATGCTCCCGTCCTGCTTCGATACGAGCAGGAAGGGTATCTCAGCATTGATTTCATCGTAACAAATCAGATTTTCTTTGTCATAATTGAATATTTCCCAATAGAACTGAGAGTCACCTTCTGTTTTCTGCTTCAAACTGCGTTTAAAATTTCCCTCTAAATCATAAACCTTTATTCTTTTCTTATAGTGATCATTTATAAATATTTCATTGTTTTCTTCGTCCAACGTAACACATCTAAAATTTATATATTCTTCCCCTCCTTGTCCTTTACGGTTTATCTTACGGATGGCCTTTCCGCTCCGGTCATATACGAATATATTCCCATCATTATTATAATTTGCCACTATTATGTATTTTTCACCAACCGCTTGTACATATCCCTGATTAATAAACTCATCGTTTGTTTCCAGAGGAATGTATTCCACATCCATGAAGTCTTGCAGTACCAGTTCTTTTTTGGTTGAATAACTTTCATTTACATCTACGGTAATAAACTCATCGGTCGATGAATGACTGCCTCCACACCCTGTCACTACAAACAGGATGGTTACTCCTATAAAACTGAATGTTTTCATTTGCCTATTATTTTATTTATTGTTTATTCCGCTATTTTTTTACATGACATAGGTTAGAACGTCTTTTCTTTTGCTCAAGGTTATACATTTATTCTTTTCTGTTTCCAGCTCTTGTTCCAGACGTGCTTTTTCTATGGAATCATGCGATAACTCATAGCGTTTGGATAATAAAGCCGCTTGTTCCCACTGTTTTTGTGCCAAGGCGCTATCCGGATGTTGGGGCATTAATCTCTCTACCTTCTGGAAGATTGAAGGGTGATGGTTTGGCCTATCACAAGAAATAAAATAGGTTAAGCCTAGTATTAAGAGGTAAACAAAGGTTTTTCTCATAAGTCCATTATATGTAAGGGGTAAAAGTAATAAAAAAATTTATACTATCACCTACCGTTTTCTTATTTCTTAATAGTTCCTTTTCTCCTTATATTTGTAATCCACCCCGAATAGGGCGCCGGCGAAAGTGGAGACCTCACCGAAGCCGATTAATACGGAATTATGGATCTCTCCCGTGGGGCTACACCAGAATCCCATGAACAGCAGCGAGAGGCCGGCTAGGCATAACATCACGGCTACTGTTAATTGTATATTTATTCTTTTCTGATACTTATTTCTTTTATGGTTCATAGGATGAGTTTTTATTTTGTCGAGGTCGTTTTTTTGAGAATCACGATGAGGGCAAGGCCCGGCGCTAGCCATAGCCACCAAGGGGTCGCCTGTCTTTTTCGCTCCTTGCTCTCCTGCGATACGTGCGTGGCGGTACTGGTTTGCGTGGATCGTTGGGCGCTGGATAGGGAAGAGGTGTCTGTTGCCGATCGCCGGGATTGTTCTTGCAGGGTGGCGGTGGTCACGGACAGCGGATATTGCCGCCCGGAACTGTCGGGGGAAGAGAAGGTTACTTGGCGCAGGGTGGCCGATAGGTGATTCCGGCTGTCGCTTTTGGCTTGGCGAAAGAGATGGTCGATACGGATTGCCGAGAGGGAGTCTTTCTCGTGTTTATACAGCCTTTGCTTGTTATCTCGTGAAACCGAGCAAGACAATGCGGATAGGGTAATTAGCCCGATACATACAAGTTTATTCATCATTTCTTTTTTCCGCAAAGGTAAGAGACTGAAAAAAGGGCAGTCGGTCAGTGTCGGTCAATGTCGGGATTTGTACCCGAAAAAAAGACGTACGTGTTTTCGGAAAAAGTCGTACGTGTTTTTCGAAAAACATGTACGTGTTTTTTTGAGAACATTTACGGCCGTGATTCGCTCGAAAAAAAGAGTTGGATTACGGGAGAAATCACCGTTATGCCGTTAATAATGGAAAATTGATAATTGAGGCTTGGAAATTAAAGATTCCAATTCTCGGGGTCACCCATATGATCGACGATGGTCCGCACTTGCAAGGGCGTGTAAAGGCGGATGCCTTTACGATAGCCGATGGCTTCGAGGGCAGACAGTAGCTCCGGGTCCCGGCGGATGAAACGGGTCAATTGTGTGGAGGCCGAGGAGGGGAGTACGTTCGGGAAATATAAAAGGGCCAACTCTTGATGGCCATAGATTCTATTCGTGTTCATGGTGTTGCTGTTTTTGTTTTTTTAATCTTAAATACTCTTCATACGTGATACCACTCGAGGAGGGGGTGGTCGTGGCGGGAGCTGCCGTGTCCGGTTGCCGGTAGCGGACGCTCTCTTTCCGTCGCTCGTCCATGAATTGCAGGAGCGAGGTCGTGATGGTCAAGGCATCCACCGATCCGTAGAAGCGTCCGTACCGTCCGCATTTCAGCCGGTGGAAGAAAAGGAGTATCTCGGAAGCCTTTAAAAATGGGTACTCTGTGAGAATCAAGGCTGACAGCTCTTTTTGGCGGCTGACGGGCATTTTCTCTTTTACCCCCGCGAACAGGTTTACGTTCTCCAGCTGGATGCAGATCCATACGATAGCTACCGGTTCACCGTAGCCGACGGCTATCGTGGCCAGCGTAGGGGCCGTGCCCGTATAGGTCCGCTCCGGGTGACGGGCGGCGGCGATCTGTAGATCGGGGGTGAATATCGATAGGAAACCTTGGGCGTCTCCGTATCGTTTACGCATGTCGGCTAGCGCTTGTGGCGTTGGCTGCCATTTGGAGTAACTCGGCTCTGCGGCCTGCCTCTCCGTTATCATTTGAGGTCGAATGTTCATTTCTAGCTTGAATTTTTGTTACCGTGTTTGTTTTATTTCCTTTTCCTTTTCCTTTTGGGGCTGTTTCTGTCGCTAAAACCGGGGTTTCTGTAACAGGAACCGATATTTCTACCGTAGAAATAGGGGCGGTCTCTTCCCGGATTTCCCATTCGGGGGAGATACGGGATATGCTCCGCTTGTTGATTTCCCGATAGCGGGATTGGATTCCGAAAGATGTGAGGATTCCTTGCAGGGCGAATAGTTCCTGATTAAATAATCGGATCTCAACACAAAATCCGATGATCTCACGGATCTGTTCTTCCTTCAGATTGAGCGTAAATCCGATATCAAAACAGAAATCGTCCGTGTATCGGATGTAATATCCCGTGGTGCCATACGCTTCACACAGGATCGCCATGTAGGTGGAGAAACCTTCGCATCCATAATTTTGAAATAAGCGACGTATTTTTCGATCGGACAGCATATCGGTGTCCAGTGGAAAATAACTTAATCCTTTCTTGATTGGTCTCGACATAATTTTTTAATTTAGTGTGGCATTCAGATTAGTTTCCCGTACGAGGGATGAAGAAATAGGTTTAAGGTTCGGCTAACAAACTCGAAAACGAAATTCGACACTCTCTTCCAACTCTATTTTGATGCGAACTTAGTTATTTTAGATGAATATAGACTCTAAATAGGGTATCCTATATTATAATGTACCCGATATCCGTTGCCGTAAAAAACTTGCAAAATAATGCCCGATAAATTTGGACCGTATGTTTTATAGCATTACTTTTGCACCCGCATTCGAGAGAGAACGGCGCTTCAGAAATGATGGAAACGTGGAGGTATCCTTGGGTAGGGGATGAGGTTGGCTGGGCCAAGCGATAATTTCCAACCGCCCGGAGATCGACGAGAGAAAATAAATCGAGAATTTTTCACCGAAAAATTTGGAGATTAAAAAAAAGTCCTTACCTTTGCAGCCGCAATCGAGAAACGATAGCGAGAGAGTTCTTTGAGAGATTTACATAATTCAACAAGTAGTACAAGTATTAGGAAAATTAATTTTCCGGATTGATACCGTCAAAGAAGTATGACTTTGGACTACAATAACGGATTCCGGAGCGAGGACATAAAACAATTTAAACAACGAAGAGTTTGATCCTGGCTCAGGATGAACGCTAGCGACAGGCTTAACACATGCAAGTCGAGGGGCAGCGGGGGTAGCAATACCCGCCGGCGACCGGCGCACGGGTGAGTAACGCGTATGCAACTTGCCTATCAGAGGGGGATAACCCGGCGAAAGTCGGACTAATACCGCATGAAGCAGGGGCCCCGCATGGGGATATTTGCTAAAGATTCATCGCTGATAGATAGGCATGCGTTCCATTAGGCAGTTGGCGGGGTAACGGCCCACCAAACCGACGATGGATAGGGGTTCTGAGAGGAAGGTCCCCCACATTGGTACTGAGACACGGACCAAACTCCTACGGGAGGCAGCAGTGAGGAATATTGGTCAATGGGCGCGAGCCTGAACCAGCCAAGTCGCGTGAGGGATGAAGGTTCTATGGATCGTAAACCTCTTTTATAAGGGAATAAAGTGCGGGACGTGTCCTGTTTTGTATGTACCTTATGAATAAGGATCGGCTAACTCCGTGCCAGCAGCCGCGGTAATACGGAGGATCCGAGCGTTATCCGGATTTATTGGGTTTAAAGGGTGCGTAGGCGGCCTTTTAAGTCAGCGGTGAAAGTCTGTGGCTCAACCATAGAATTGCCGTTGAAACTGGGGGGCTTGAGTATGTTTGAGGCAGGCGGAATGCGTGGTGTAGCGGTGAAATGCTTAGATATCACGCAGAACCCCGATTGCGAAGGCAGCCTGCCAAGCCATGACTGACGCTGATGCACGAAAGCGTGGGGATCAAACAGGATTAGATACCCTGGTAGTCCACGCAGTAAACGATGATCACTAGCTGTTTGCGATACAGTGTAAGCGGCACAGCGAAAGCGTTAAGTGATCCACCTGGGGAGTACGCCGGCAACGGTGAAACTCAAAGGAATTGACGGGGGCCCGCACAAGCGGAGGAACATGTGGTTTAATTCGATGATACGCGAGGAACCTTACCCGGGTTTGAACGCATTCGGACCGAGGTGGAAACACCTTTTCTAGCAATAGCCGTTTGCGAGGTGCTGCATGGTTGTCGTCAGCTCGTGCCGTGAGGTGTCGGCTTAAGTGCCATAACGAGCGCAACCCTTGCCACTAGTTACTAACAGGTGATGCTGAGGACTCTGGTGGGACTGCCAGCGTAAGCTGCGAGGAAGGCGGGGATGACGTCAAATCAGCACGGCCCTTACATCCGGGGCGACACACGTGTTACAATGGCGTGGACAAAGGGAAGCCACCTGGCGACAGGGAGCGAATCCCCAAACCACGTCTCAGTTCGGATCGGAGTCTGCAACCCGACTCCGTGAAGCTGGATTCGCTAGTAATCGCGCATCAGCCATGGCGCGGTGAATACGTTCCCGGGCCTTGTACACACCGCCCGTCAAGCCATGGGAGCCGGGGGTACCTGAAGTCCGTAACCGAAAGGATCGGCCTAGGGTAAAACTGGTGACTGGGGCTAAGTCGTAACAAGGTAGCCGTACCGGAAGGTGCGGCTGGAACACCTCCTTTCTGGAGCGAAGGATTCCGTCGCTGGCCAAGTGTCGGCGATGTCC
>NZ_QTLZ01000001.1:408103-408923 GCF_003635425.1 Parabacteroides sp. AF27-14 | reverse complement strand
CGTAACAAGGTAGCCGTACCGGAAGGTGCGGCTGGAACACCTCCTTTCTGGAGCTTTAGGATTCCGTACCGAGGTCATACGAGGTATCGATCGCCTTGTGCTGCTGTTGAGATTATGTTTAGATATAGATCTTACGTACCGGGAGGCCGGTCTAAAGAGAGAAAAAATGACGCTGGGACGTAAGTCTTGGCAAAGTTGACAGTCCTATAGCTCAGTTGGTTAGAGCGCTACACTGATAATGTAGAGGTCGGCAGTTCAACTCTGCCTGGGACTACTCCGAATGAGGGGGATTAGCTCAGCTGGCTAGAGCATCTGCCTTGCACGCAGAGGGTCAACGGTTCGAATCCGTTATTCTCCACGCATCCCGCGAGGGAAAGAGGATCTTTGACATGTTGGACATCAAAAAGAAGAAACAAGTAGAGCGAGCTTAAGATATATCAACCCGTGCGTATGTACGAGGTGAGAGAAAGTAAGCAAGGGCAGACGGTGGATGCCTTGGCTCTCGGAGGCGACGAAGGACGTGATAAGCTGCGAAAAGCTCGGGGGAGGCGCAAATAGCCGTTGATCCCGGGATATCCGAATGGGGCAACCCGGCAGGCTGAAGGCCTGTCATCCCGTAAGGGAGGCGAACGTGGGGAACTGAAACATCTAAGTACCCATAGGAGGAGAAAATAAACAATGATTCCGTAAGTAGTGGCGAGCGAACACGGAAGAGCCCAAACCCATGTCGTCTAGGCGACACGGGGGTTGTAGGACCACGACGTGGCAAGATAGAGTCAAGTGGAACGCCTTGGAAAGGGCGACCGTAGAGGGTGATAGT
>NZ_QTLZ01000001.1:405412-408093 GCF_003635425.1 Parabacteroides sp. AF27-14 | reverse complement strand
CACGGGGGTTGTAGGACCACGACGTGGCAAGATAGAGTCAAGTGGAACGCCTTGGAAAAGGCGGTCATAGAGGGTGAAAACCCCGTACACGACTGACGATTGAAGCCTAGTGGCATCCTGAGTAGCGCGGGGCACGAGAAATCTTGCGTGAAACAGCGGGGCCCATCCCGTAAGGCTAAATACTCCCGAGAGACCGATAGCGAACCAGTACCGTGAGGGAAAGGTGAAAAGAACCCCGAGCAGGGGAGTGAAATAGACCCTGAACCCGTCTGCCTACAAGCGGTCGGAGCATCGTCAAGATGTGACGGCGTGCCTTTTGCATAATGAACCTACGAGTTACCTTCCCCGGCAAGGTTAAGTACCTAAGGTACGGAGCCGAAGCGAAAGCGAGTCTGAAGAGGGCGGCCAGTCGGGGGGGGTAGACGCGAAACCGAGTGATCTACCCTTGGCCAGGTTGAAGGTTGGGTAACACCAACTGGAGGACCGGATGGGTAAGCGTTGAAAAGCTTTCCAATGAGCTGAGGGTAGGGGTGAAAGGCTAATCAAACTCGGAGATAGCTCGTACTCCCCGAAATGCATTTAGGTGCAGCCTCTTTATAGTATATCGCGAGGTAGAGCGACTGATTGGATGCGAGGGCTTCACCGCCTATCAAGTCCAGATAAACTCCGAATGCGCGATATATATTTAAAGGGAGTGAGGGCGCGGGTGCTAAGGTCCGTGTCCGAGAGGAGAAGAATCCAGACCACCGGCTAAGGCCCCCAAATGATCGTTAAGTTGAACTAACGAGGTCGGATCGCAGAGACAGCTAGGATGTTGGCTTGGAAGCAGCCATTCATTTAAAGAGTGCGTAACAGCTCACTAGTCGAGCGATCTGGCGTGGATAATAATCGGGCATAAACGATCTGCCGAAGCCGTGGATGTCGTAAGACATGGTAGGGGAGCATTCCATGCGGCGTCGAAGATGAGGGATGACCCTTGTTGGAGCGCATGGAAAAGCAAATGTAGGTATGAGTAACGATAAGGGGGGCGAGAAACCCCCCCGCCGAAAGACCAAGGTTTCCTGATCAACGCTAATCGGATCAGGGTGAGTCGGGACCTAAGGCAAAGCCGAACGGCGACGCCGATGGAAGAATGGGTTAATATTCCCATACTGCCTCATGGAGTGACGTGGAGACGGAGAAGTGACAGTCCTGCCGGCTGACGGAATAGCCGGTTGAAGGGTGTAGGAGTCGATCATGGTAGGCAAATCCGCCGTGAGATCCGAACCTGACAGTATACCGAGTACTTGTACGAGGTAATATGGACGTAACCATGCTCCCAAGAAAATCCGCTAAACTTATCCATGCGGCACCCGTACCGTAAACGGACACACGTGGTCGGGTTGAGAATACTGAGGCGCTCGAGTGACTCACGGTTAAGGAACTAGGCAAATTGACCCTGTAACTTCGGGATAAAGGGTCCTCGTCGTAAGGCGAGGCGCAGAGAATAGGTCCAGGCAACTGTTTAACAAAAACACATGGCTGTGCTAAATGGAAACATGACGTATACAGCCTGACACCTGCCCGGTGCTGGAAGGTTAAGAGGAGATGTCATCGCGAGAGAAGCGTTGAATTGAAGCCCCAGTAAACGGCGGCCGTAACTATAACGGTCCTAAGGTAGCGAAATTCCTTGTCGGGTAAGTTCCGACCTGCACGAATGGTGTAATGATCTGGACACTGTCTCAACCGTGAGCTCGGTGAAATTGTAGTATCGGTGAAGATGCCGATTACCCGCGATGGGACGAAAAGACCCCGTGAACCTTTACTATAGCTTTACATTGAATTTGGGCAGACGATGTGTAGGATAGGCCGGAGGCTTTGAAGGGGGTACGCCAGTATCCTTGGAGCCGCCGTTGAAATACGGCCCTTCGGTTGTTTGAGTTCTAACTCCTAGGCAGGAGGACACTGTATGGTGGGTAGTTTGACTGGGGTGGTCGCCTCCAAAAGCGTAACGGAGGCTTCTAAAGGTGCCCTCAGACCGATTGGTAACCGGTCGCAGAGTGTAATGGCATAAGGGCGCTTGACTGGGAGAGATACAACTCGATCAGGTAGGAAACTAGAGCATAGTGATCCGGTGGTTCCGCATGGAAGGGCCATCGCTCAAAGGATAAAAGGTACTCCGGGGATAACAGGCTGATCATTCCCAAGAGCTCATATCGACGGAATGGTTTGGCACCTCGATGTCGGCTCGTCACATCCTGGGGCTGGAGAAGGTCCCAAGGGTTGGGCTGTTCGCCCATTAAAGTGGCACGCGAGCTGGGTTCAGAACGTCGTGAGACAGTTCGGTCTCTATCTATCGTGGGCGCAGGAGATTTGAGGGGCTCTGACACTAGTACGAGAGGACCGTGTTGGACGTACCACTGGTTTACCGGTTGTCCCGCCAGGGGCACCGCCGGGTATCTAAGTACGGATCGGATAAGTGCTGAAAGCATCTAAGTACGAAGCCGGCCTCAAGATTAGATCTCCCTTAAGGGTGGTTATAGACGATGACCTTGATAGGCCACAGGTGTAAGGGCGGCGACGTCCGAGCCGAGTGGTACTAATAGCCCGGGACTTTCCTCACGTGAAGGTTGATATATTTTAAGACGATAAGGCGAAGCTGGTCTCTTCGGATTGATGTCCGGTCAAAATCTTGATAATGA